>JACMJP010000060.1 GCA_014380545.1 Chitinophagales bacterium
ATAAAAATTCAGTATTCAGTGTCTCCTATTCACCAGATAAAAAATATTTATTAAGTGGTTCCAGAGATGCGCAACTGGGTGTCTGGAATGCGAATACTTACAGTCTTGAACAAATGATACCGGCACACCTTTATACCATCAATGATATTCAATTTTCTCCTGATCAAAATTTGTTTGCCACCTGCGGTAGAGATAAGCATATAAAAATATGGGATGCCGTAACGCTGAAACTCCTGAAGGTGCTTGATCATGAGAAGTTTGACGGGCATATACATTCTGTGAATAAAATCTTTTGGAGCACTTATAACAACACTTTAATTTCGTGCGGCGATGATAAAAAAATCATTTGCTGGAATATAAAATACTGAACCAATAATGATACTTACCGATAGAAAAATTTTAAGTGAAATTGAGAAAGGAACTATCCTGATAGAACCTTATCGCAAAGAATGCCTCGGAACAAACTCTTATGATGTGCATTTGGGAAGATATCTCGCAGTGTATAAAAATCATATTCTTGATGCAAAGCTGCATAACGAGATTATGGAAATAGTTATGCCTGATGATGGATTTGTAATTCATCCCGGTATTTTATACCTGGGTGTTACAGAAGAATATACAGAAACACATGCGCATGTTCCATTTCTTGAAGGCAAGTCAAGTGTTGGAAGATTGGGAATTGATATTCATGCAACAGCAGGAAAAGGTGATGTTGGTTTTTGCAATACATGGACACTTGAAATTTCATGCGCACAGCCTGTAAGAATATATGCAGGCATGCCGATAGGTCAACTCATTTATTTTAGTGTTGATGGCGAAATAGAAAACTACTACAACAAAAAGAAAAATGCGAAATACGTAAACAGAACAATAAGGCCTGTTGAAAGTATGATGTATTTAAATAAATTTTAGCCTTCCAAATGAATTGAGATCAATAACATTCTTGAAAACAACCTGTCAATCACTCTTGAATAAATTAAAGTTTCATCCGGTGAGTGCAGATCAATAATACCTTGCGAGAATTTAATTTCAGGGCAGAAAATAAAATACGGGAAATAAAATTCAAAACCCGCCCCGTAATCTACAGATATATCACTCGAATTTACTTTTACAAGATCTTCAGCGTTTCTTGCCTTGGCATTTGACTGCAGATCATAAGAATATTTAATGCCTCCAATTACATATACTTTAAAATCCCTGTATGAATCACTTTTAAATTTCATATCCAAAGGAAAATCAAAATAAATGGATTCAATGGTTTGAAATGGTTTTACCTCATCAAACAGTGTATAATCGAGTTTTTTTTCAGCAAAACAAAGCGATGGAATAAACCGCAGATCAAAATGATCGCTTAATCTTAAATTACCAATAATACCCAAATTAAATCCGGGGCCGGGAGAAGATTGCACAACAAAAATAGAATCGTTATATAAAAATTCATCACTCTGATGCACGGTAAAATTTGTATTGTTATAACCAAGCGTAATTCCGAAGTGATAAGGTTTTAATGAAAACCTGTTCTCATATTCACGAACTGTAAACTGAGCTTTCACAACTATGGGTGAGAGCAATAGAAATATAAATATTATTCTCAGGATATGTTTCATTTTATTGCTATGTACATTGAACAAATTCCGAAAGTCAGCCTTCTGCATGTCGTAGTTTTAAATCCTGCATCCCGCAAGTGTTGTAAAAAAAATTCTCCTTCGGGAAATGCGGAAACAGATTCATATAAATAAGTATAAGCTCTTGCATCTTTGCTCAGTAAACGCCCAATGATCGGGCATATTGCCTTAAAATAAAAATTAAACAATTGTTTTACGGGAAATATTTTCGGTTTTGAAAATTCAAGAATGATAAGCGGCGCATTAGTTTTCAATACCCTGTACATTTCTTTTATACCTATGTCCAGATTTTCAAAATTACGCACACCAAAAGCAACAGTAACTGCATCAAATGATTTATCATCAAATAATAACTGTTCGCTGTCACCTTTTATCAGTTCAATTTTATTTTCAAGTTTTTTTGCTGCAATTTTCTTTTTTCCGGCTTCAAGCATTTCAGTGGAAATATCAACCCCAATTATTTTTTCAGGGTTTGTTTTTAATGCTGCAATACTAAAATCTCCTGTTCCGCATGCTACATCAAGAATATATTTTGGGTCGTATTTTTTAAGTGCTTTAATTGCAACGTTGCGCCAATAAACATCTATTCCAAAACTTAATATCCTGTTCAGCAGGTCGTACTTCGGAGCAATATTATCAAACATAGTTTGCACCTGTTTCTTTTTTGCTTCCGCAGTATTATAAGGTGTTATAGTTTTTGACATAACGGGCGTAAAGTTACTGAATTAAAAAACGATGAACGCTCATGAATCAAAAACTGCATTGTACTTTTGTTTTGTGAATATCAGGTCAGCAACATTTATCAGCAGTTATGTAGACGTAAAAAAATGCCCGAAAACACACTTACATGAATTTGCATTTACGGGCAGGAGCAACGTTGGCAAATCTTCGCTCATTAATATGCTTACAGGTTTTAACAGTGTGGCAAAAATTTCTTCAACGCCCGGCAAAACCCAGACAATGAATTATTTTCTCATAAATGAGCAATGGCATTTGGTTGATCTGCCGGGTTATGGTTATGCGAAAGTGAGCAGAAACATGAGAGTTGACTGGAATAAAATGATAAAGAATTATCTTATTGATCGTGAAAACCTGCAATGTGTATTTCAATTAATTGATGCAACCATCCCTCCGCAAAAACTCGATATTGAATTTACAAACTGGATGGGTGAACATGCTATTCCCTTTGTTTTGATCTTTACTAAAAGCGACAAAAAAAATAAAGCCGGTGGAAATGCTGCTCAGTTATATGAAAAAGAATTATCAGAAACATGGGAAACATTGCCGCAAACATTTATTACATCATCAAAAACAAAAACAGGCAGAGATGAGATACTAAATTATATTAGTGAGATACTCATAAAAAATCCCTATTAAAATAATATTTGACAAAAAACTCATACTATATCAATTGCAGAACAATCAGTTCTGCCTTTATCTCAACATCGCAAAAAATCCCTATTTTTAACACCAAACAAAAACGGATATGAAAATTCTCTCTACTGCGGTGATGAAAGGCCCAAACTATTGGAGCATCAGGAGGCATAAATTAATTGTAATGAAGCTCGACCTTGAAGAAATGGAAGAAATGCCAACGAATAAAATTCCAGGGTTCAGAGAGCGGCTGGAAAAATTAATTCCAAGTTTGTATGAACACAGATGCAGCGAAGATCATGTTGGTGGTTTTTTTGAACGGGTGGATGAAGGCACTTGGATGGGGCATGTGGTAGAACATGTAGCGCTCGAATTACAAACATTAGCCGGATTAGATACCGGCTTTGGCAGAACAAGAAGCACAAGCAAAAAAGGAATTTATAATGTAGTGTATTCTTATCTTGAAGAGCAAACAGGTTTATACGCCGGTGAAATTGGTGTGCAGTTTTGTGATGCATTAGCAAGAGGTGAAGATTATGATATAACACCGCATATTCAAAAGATGAAAGAAATTCGTGAGCGGGAAAGATTAGGACCAAGCACAGGAAGTATTGTAGAAGAAGCACATAAAAGAGACATACCTTATATCCGTTTAAATAAAAGAAGTCTTGTGCAATTGGGTTGGGGTATTAATCAAAAAAGAATTCAGGCAACTATTGCATCCACCACTTCAAATATTGCTGTTGATATTGCATGCGATAAAGAAGAAACAAAAAATTTATTACAACAATTAAATATTCCTGTTCCCAAAGGCGCAAGCGCTTTTGATGAAGAAGATCTTAAATCAGTTATTAATCGTATTGGCTATCCCCTTGTAATTAAACCAATTGATGGAAATCATGGCAGAGGTTCAACAATGAATATTAAAAATTGGAATGAAGCAGTTATCGCATTAAAAAAATCAAAAGAAATTTCCCGCTGGGCAATTGTTGAACAATACATAACAGGTTATGATTATCGTTTGCTTGTAATTAATTACAAATTTGTTTCTGCTGCATTAAGAAAACCTGCTTCAATAGTTGGTGATGGAAAATCTACAGTTAAAGAATTAATTGAGGAAGTAAATAAAGATCCGAGAAGAGGATATGGCCATGAAAATGTTTTGACATCCATTAAATATGATGATCATACGATCAGATTATTAGAAAAATTAGGGATGGATGAAAATTCAATTCCGAAAGCTGGCGAAGAAGTGTGTTTAAAATCAACAGCTAATTTATCTACCGGAGGAACCGCAACTGATGTAACAGAAATTGTGCATCCGAATAATATTTTCATTGCAGAAAGAATTGCAAGAACGATTGGATTAGACATCAGCGGCATTGATATAATGAGCCCTGATATTTCTGTACCTATGAACGAAAACAGAGGTGTTGTTCTGGAAGTAAATGCTGCTCCCGGATTCAGAATGCATCTTGCACCCAGCGAAGGCATTGGAAGAAATGTTGCAGAACCTGTTGTGGATATGTTATTTCCTGCAGGCTCACAAGGCAGAATTCCAATTGTTGCCATTACAGGAACAAACGGAAAAACAACTACTACAAGACTGACTGCACACATTGCAAAAACAATGGGATATAAAGTTGGCTTCACAACAAGCGATGGAATTTATATTCAAAACCGTATGCTTGAAAAAGGGGATACTACCGGACCTCTCTCAACAAGATTTGTTTTGATGGACCCTACAGTTGATTATGCAGTACTTGAATGCGCAAGAGGCGGTATGTTGAAAGCAGGACTTGGTTTTGATAAATGTGATTATGCAATTGTTACAAATGTAACTGCCGATCATCTCGGGTTAAAAGATATTGATACAGTGGAAGAAATGGCGAAAGTAAAATCTGTATTACCTGAAACAGTACATAAAAATGGTTATGCCATTTTAAATGCAGATGATGAATTAGTATATAACATGCGCAAAAATCTTGATTGCAAAGTTGCATACTTCAGCATGGATGAAAATAATCCGAGAATAAAAGATCATTGTAAAAAAGGTGGTATTGCTGCTGTGCTTGAAAATGGGTTCATTACGATCTTAAAAGGAACATGGAAATTAAGAGTGGAAAAAGTTGTGAATATACCTCTGACCTTTGACGGCAAAGCAATATTTATGATACAAAATATTTTACCCGCAACATTATGTGGTTTCCTGCAAAATTTTAAAGTAGAAGAAATAAAACTTGCGCTGCAAACATTTATTCCGGGCCCTGCTACTACACCCGGACGTATGAATGTATTTAAATTTAAAAACTTTGAAGTGCTGGTAGATTTTGCGCATAACCCTGATGGCTTTGAAGCGATAAGTAAATACCTGGAAAAAATTCCCATGCATCCAAAAGTAGGATTAATAGCTGCTACCGGTGACAGACGAGATGATGATATAAGAGAATTAGGACGCATTGCTGCAAGAACATTTGACCAGATTGTTATAAGACAGGATAAACATTTAAGGGGTAGGACAGATATGGAAATTATGAATTTATTAAAAGAGGGTATCCATGAAATAAAATCGGACATGGATGTTGTGTGTATCAATCCGGAAGCGGAATCCATTAAATATGTAGTAGACAATGCAAAAAAAGGAAGTCATATAACCATATTAAGTGATGTAATTGCAGAAGCGCTTGACTTAATTATGCAATATAAAGAAAGGGATGATGAGTTTGAGTTTCATAAAGAGGAGATTCCGAATTTACATCAAACAGAAAATAAAGGTGTGGTGAGTGCTTGATTAATCCCACAGAGTTCCTTTCAGGTAACTCCGTGGAAATAAAAATGATCCGCCTAAAATGGACGGGAATTATTTTACAATGTGAAGCTGAAAATAATGAGAAATATTTTCAATGATGATTACCGTGATTTTATTACTGCATTAAATAATAATGATGTTGAATATATACTTGTGGGAGGATATTCTGTAATTCTGCATGGTCATGCCCGTAATACATGGTATTTTTGACTCGCTCATCCACTTTCAATGCAGGCAATCATTTATAAAAAATACGGTACAGCGGACGAATTATCTCTTCAGGAAATAGAAAAACCCGTTCCTAAACCAAATGAAGTACTTGTAAGAATTCATGCGGCATCTATCAACTCATGGGATTGGGATATGCTGAAGGGAGATCATTTTATTATCAGGCTTATCAGTGGAGTATTTGAACCGAAATATAAAATACTTGGTGCAGATATAGCAGGAATTATTGAAGCAATAGGAAATGAAGTTACAGACTTCGAGGCAGGTGATGCAGTGTTTGGTGATATTGCCGAAAGCGGCTTCGGAGGTTTTGCACAATATGTATCAGTACCTGCAAAACTACTTGCTAAAAAACCTGATGGAATTACATTTATTCAGGCGGCAGCAATTCCTCAGGCAGGTTTGCTTGCATTACAAGGCTTACGTTATAAAAGTGAAATAAAAGATGGGCAAAAAATTTTAATTAATGGTGCAGGCGGAGGAGCAGGCACACTTGCTGTGCAATATGCAAAACTTTTTCGCACAGAAGTTACCTGTGTGGACAAAGAAGAAAAATTTGAGATGCTGCGTTCTCTTGGTGCAGATATTTGTATTGATTACACAAAACAGGATTATACAAAAACCGGAAAACAATACGATAAAATACTGGATGTGATAGCACACCGAAATATTTCTGATTATAAAAGGGCATTAGCTCCAAATGGTGTATTTGCAATGGTAGGCGGTTCTATGGGTGGATTACTTTTGCAACTGATGCTTTTCGGTAAACTCATGAAATTTTCCGGGAATAAAAAAATCGGGATCATGGGTTATAAACCAAATCGCAACGACTTAAATACGCTTGCAACTTTATGCGAAGAAAAAAAAGTAGTTCCTGTTATTGACCGCACATTTACCCTGGCTGAAACTGCACAGGCATTCCGGCATTTTGCTGAAGGTAACTTTAAAGGAAAGATCATTATTACAATGAGTTAAACTTTTTGTCAATATGCATGCGTTCGCAATGACCGCAATATTAATTAATGTAGGCATTGAGAAGAGATAAATATTTCTTCGTTGCCAGAAAATGTATGAAACATTATCTATAAATCAACTACGGGTGGTAATAAACAGACAATATGTAAATTAAAATTGAAAACTTAGTTTATAGTAATTAAATTTGACTGCGAGACTTATTATTTTTTGAGTCCACTTCTCAGGGGAGTGTGCGAAAAAAGTAAAAGCCGATATTGAAAAACACACCCGCTTCAATTTATAGACGCAAATGAAACTACATCTTATAATTCTCCTTACGATAATGCAATTTCATGCTTACATATTTGCCCAATCCATTGCAGGAATTATCAACAGCTATACTGAGGTAACAAATATTTCCGGAAATAAAATAAGTGTAGTGTCAGCAGATAGTTTTTCAATTGATGACAAAGTACTCATTATGCAAATGAAAGGAGCAATTATAGATGAGATAAATACATCAGGGTTTGGTAATATTTTATCATACAATAATGCTGGTGCTTATGATTATGCAAAAATCATTTCAATTTCCGGAACAATTATCACGATAGATAAATCATTTTGCAGGCAATATGATGTGAACCATCAGGTTCAAATGATCAGAGTACCTGTATATAACAACGTAACTATTTCAGGTACATTAACCGCACAGGAATGGAATGGAACAACAGGAGGTGTGCTTGCTCTGGAAGTTATGGATACGCTTAATTTAGAAAGTGATATTAACGTAAGTGGAAAAGGGTATAGAGGAGGAATGTTTTGTATCAGCAATTTTAATTGTTCTGATACTTTTTATTATTCTTCGTATGAAACATTTACAGATTGTTTTAGTGGAGAAAAAGGTGAAAGTATAACAGATCTCACAGACGAATTTTCCGGAGATAGAGGTAAATCAGCTAATGGTGGGGGTGGCAGCAGTGCAGCACAAAATGGTGGTGGTGGTGGTAGTAATTATGGAACAGGTGGAAACGGAGCATATCAAACAACGGGTTGCGGAACGGATAGTAATTATCAAAGTGTTGGTGGTATCTCTCTTTATTATGATGATTCCCATGTTTTCCTTGGCGGGGGCGGAGGAGGCGGACACCAGGATAATGGATTAGAAGTTACTGCAGGAGCAAATGGAGGTGGCATCGTTCTAATTACTGCAAATACAATTAATGCATCAGGCTACGGTATAAAAGCAAATGGCGATTCCGTTACAGATTATGCAAATTATGAAAGTGCCGGAGGTGGAGGTGGTGGCGGATCCGTAATATTAAGAGTTGAAAATTTCATTTCTGAACTCATTGTAAATATTAAGGGTGGAAATGGAGGAAGTATTATTGATGGCTTTCCTACATCAGAATGTCATGGGCCCGGGGGTGGTGGTGGTGGAGGTTATTTAGGATTATCCATATCCTATTTACCTGAAAATATTTCAGTAAATTATTCAGGTGGAGAGCCAGGAACAACAACAAGCCCCGGAGCATTTTGTGATGGAACTACAAATGGTGCTGAGGCGGGTAATATTGGTGGTACTTTTACTGATATACCTTTAACGTTTGAGTATACTTACCCACTTGTGGATATTGGAAATGACACAAGCTTCTGTACTATTTTTACTCCCTTTATTTTAGATGCCGGAAGCGGTTTTATAAATTACCAATGGAACACCGGTATAACTGAACAAACATTGCAGGTAAATAATTTTGGCACTTACTCAGTTAGTGTTACAAATGAATTTGGTTGTAGTTCAGCAGATTCAATTACTATAACAAAACAGGAATTACCTGTTGCACAATTCACAATAGACGAATGTTGCACAGATAATACAATTCAATTTCTAAACACATCCTCTATTGACGATGGAGATATAATATCTTATTTCTGGGATTTTGGAGATAATACTACAAGCACGGAAACAAACCCCTCTCATCAATACAATGTACCGGGAACTTATACAGTTATTCTTATCGCTTATTCAGATAACGGATGTAGCGATACTATATCAAACTATACCGTGTTACTTCCTTTAGGAAATTCTTTATCAATTTTCCCAAATCCAACCAGCGGATATTTATATATCAATGGCGATATTAAAGGAATAAGTATGTATAACATTTTAGGTGAATCTATCAAAATAAATATTCAGGAAACTGATTTTGATCACTACACGATCCATATGCAGGATTTTGCATCAGGAACTTATATATTGAATATTGATAGTTTAATGAATTTTAAAATTGTTAAAGCAGGTAATTAATTCTTATACGGGCTGGTATACATATCTATACATACGTCAATTCCAGGAAGGTATTATTTTATCACTTCAAAATTTACCGACTTATAATTTCCGCCTGAAGAAAGTTTACAGATATAAAATCCTGCTGCAAGATCTTCTGTGTTATACTGTATTGTTGTATCACCTTGTTGCAAATGATCGAAAAATAAAGTTTCAATGCGTTTTCCGCTGATATCTGTTATTTCAATTGTATATGAATTTATTTCTGTATTTGTAATATTGATATTCAAATATACTGTTGCAGGATTTGGTGCGATCTCAAAATTAAATTTTGAAGTATTATTTTCAATAGCAACTTCAACTAATTGCGGACATTCAATTTCATTTATATCATAAAAATTATTTACAGCAATATTCGTACAGGTATCTTTATTTCCAGTTGGCCAGATCGTAATTAACGAATCTATGATGTCTGCATCTCCCAATCCAAATTCTGTATTGAGAGAATTCATACTGCCAAATGAATTTTGCGCACTTATTTCCCTGAACTGCCAAACATCATTTCCGTTAATATGTGCTTTTAATTTTATTTTAACTCCTAATGCAGATCTGTTAGTACCATAAACTAATTCACCGCCAATTCCTTTCACATTAAAGTTCACCCAGTTGTTTCCATTTGCTGAAGCAATATTTTCAAATAACCCTTTTGCGCTTCCTACTGCTGAAATAAAAAGATCAACATCGCCATCCCTGTCGTAATCACCTGCAGATGCACCATAATAATTTCCATTTGTAAGTACAAAAGTTTCTGTGGCATCTTTTGTAAATGTTCCATCATTGTTGCTGTAATAAAATTCACAATTGGTTCCATCGTTCGTAACAATACAATCAAGATCGCCATCATTATCAAAATCTTCCCATACAGATGCAAGAG
>JACMJP010000456.1 GCA_014380545.1 Chitinophagales bacterium
GGATTGAAGGATGGGGGAATGACTGTTAGTTGATATGCTGTTCAATGAAGTGTAAATACCCATACAGTCTTTATATAATTAAAATAAATCCTAATGGTTCTATTGCAACTATACTTTGTCACATACCGTCTGTGTTTTTTGTGGACGGGATGGCAGTAATGCCGTGTTGTTGGTAATATTTAAATATTAATCATAAAAATCATCTAATCATTTTATCTTTGCACGAAATTTTGAAAAACCTATGAAGAAAATTTCTTCGCTGAGCTTAGTTTTCTGGATATTAAGCTTAGTTTTTAATGCGAATGCGCAAACTTCAGGAACTACAACAGGGACTGCTTTACCCTCACCTTCAACGGCTGGCATGCCGGGTGCTGGAAGTATATCTGAAAGCACCTTACAATCAATGGGATTTAGTCAGGAGGAGATTGATGCAGTTATGAGTCAGCTTGGTGGTACAACTGAAACCAGCACAACAACAAATGCGATTGAGCAAACATCAACTGACCTTCTGCAAGCACAGCAGGCAGCAGCACAATTACAAGACACCAATACTGTTGTTCCTTCAAATCAAAATATAGCAGAACAAGTGGCTGCTTTAGAAAATAATCAGCCAGCGGGTGCAGTGTTTGGGCAGGACTTTTTCAGAAATGGGAATATTACTTTGTATGAAAGGGTGCCAAACGCCAGAGTAAGCGATGGTTATATTATTGGCTCAGGTGATCAAATAGGAGTTTCAATTTATGGCGATGTATCAAGTTATAATCAAAACTTTACGGTAAATGATGATGGATATATTGATGTGTATGGCATAGGAAGAATATATGTGATGGGACTAACTTATGATGCAACTAAAAAGTTATTGCGTCAGCGGTTTAGCACATACATAAATGTAGCAAAGGGAAATTTTGATGTATCACTTACATATTCGAAATCAATAAAAGTAAATATAGTGGGGGAGGTAAATAGCCCTGGTTCCTATAATATCGCATCAATTAATACAGCCTTTAATGCGTTGGTTGCTGCAGGGGGACCTAATGACATAGGAAGCGTAAGAAATATACAGATTAAAAGAAATAATAAAGTAATTAAAACATTAGATGTTTACCAGTTCCTTATGAACCCTGGTATTGCAGATGATACCTATTTACAGAATAATGATTATATCATTGTATCTCCAGTGGGAAGAGTTGTTTCAATCCAGGGAGAAGTTAACCGTCCGCATAGATATGAACTTATAGCCGGAGAAAATTTAAATGAACTTATTTATTATGCAGGTGGACTAAAATCAACAGCCTATAAAAGAAACGTTACAATAAAAAGATATATAAATAATGAAAACGTTGTTTTAGATATTAGCCTGGACAATCTCTTAAAAGCAGGAATAAATTTCCAGGTGCAGGATGGCGATATCATTACATTTGCAAAAATTCCTGAAGTTGTTGAAAATGTGATAACAATTCAGGGATCGGTTCGTTTCCCGGGAACATATCAGTTATCAGAAGGAATCAGGGTTTCTGATGTAATTGAAAAAGCAAAAGGGCTTACGTATGAAGCATATACTGAAAGGGCATATTTAATTCGTAAAAATGATAAGTTAAATGATGTATATATTCCGTTTGACCTGCAAGAAGTAATACAAAATCCGAATTCGCCATTTAACTTTCAGTTAACTAAATTTGATATAATTGATATTTTTTCAAAACAAAAATTCAGAGAAACATTCTCAGTACAGATACAAGGTGCTGTAAAAATACCAGGCGCTTTTGCATATTATGAAAAAATGACGTTAAAGGACCTGCTCTACTATTCGGGTGGGTTAAAAGTGGAAGCAGCAAATACAAAAATTGAAATATCAAGGATTATCAATATTGCTGACGCTATTATCGTTGGGGAACCAACCCGTGTAATTGTTGAAACAATTGCAATAGATAAAAACCTTGAAGTATCTGATGGAGCAGATAATTTCCAGCTACAACCTTATGATATTGTTTTTGTAAGAACAACTCCTGAATTTGAATTGCAGAAAAATATTACCATTCAGGGTGAAGTTTTATATCCCGGAACTTATACAATACTTACAAAAACAGAAACAATTGCTGATGTAATAGAAAGAGCAGGCGGATTAACGCAGTATGCTTACAGAGACGGAGCTACCATTTCCAGAAGTAATGTTACAAATACTTTATTATTTCTTGATAAAGCATTAAAAAACCCCGAATCAAAATATAATTATGTGTTGCGGGAAGGTGATATTATTATAGTTCCTAAGCAAGGCGACCTTGTAAGTTTAAAAGGAGCAATTGAATATCCCTTTGTAGGCGAAACAGGAGTGGTGATGGCACCTTTTGAAAAAGGAAAGTCTGCAAGATATTATGTAAAACATTATGGAAAAAACTTCCATGACAATGCTGAAAGAAGGGATACATATATAGTACAACCAAACGGCTACATAAAAAGAACGCACAACATTTTATTTATTCATTTTTATCCGAGAGTAAAAGTGAAGGGTTCTGAAATTGTAGTACCTGAGAAACCTGTAGAAAAAGTGGAACCACCAGGGCCTGTAACTCCAGACGAACCATTTGACTGGAATATTTTTGCAACAACTTTCAGTGCTTCTGTTTTGAGTTTTGCTACCATTTTTATATTGATACAAAATGGTAACAGAAGATAATTATCTTATACAGTAAAAGAAAAAACAGATGCAATACGATCGTCCATATAATGATGAAATAAATTTAGGGGATCTTTTTACCAAGCTTGGAGAATACAGAAGATATCTTCTGAAAAAATGGTGGGTCATATTGTTAGCCGCTCTCGCATTTTCTTTTTTACTGCGTTTTTATATTATCTGGAAAAAAGAAACTTATGTATCGCATAGCGATTTTGCAGTAAAAGGTGTGGAAGGGGCATCCACTTCATCTCTTGCATCTCTTGCATCTTCATTTGGAATTGGTATTACAACAGGTACTGAATTTACAAATGAATATTTTCTTGGTATCATTCAATCCCGTTCGCTTATTAAACAAACACTTTTACAAAAACGTACTATTCAGTTAGATAAAAAAAGTGAACCACGGGAAGATTATCTCTGCAACTTTTATATAGAGATGTATCCCAAATGGGCAAAAAAGAAAAAGATAAAAAATTTCAGGATAACACATGGGAACTTCGATTCTTTATCAAGAGGCGAGGACAGCGCACTTACTGTAATTTATGATGAAATAATAGATGCAGACTTAACAGTTGAATTTAATGATGAAGTAGGTATGAACCAGCTCGAATTTGAATCATTAAATTATGATTTCTCCGCAACATTTGCTGATTATATTGCAATAGCGTCATCTGACTTTTATATTAATTCACAGCTTAAGAATGAGTTTATAACTGTAAATCTGATTCAGCATAAAGCTGATTCAATAAGAGCTGTAATGGAACAAAAGGAAAACCTTTTAGCAAATACGCAGGATCGTTCTGCATTTACAATTAAAGCTTCAGGGCTATTAAGCCAGGGCAGGTTATTAAGAGATATAGAAATATTAAATCTTGAATACTCAACAACATATTCTCAACTTGAGCTTGCAAAATTTGACCTCAAGAATAAAACTCCACTCGTGACCTTAATTGATACACCAAAACATTCAACTATTAAAGAAAAAGAACAAACAACATTATTTATGATTCTTGGATTAGTACTGGGTACTATTATATGTACAATTGTACTATCCGTTCGTAAATATGTAAAAGATAGCGTTGAAGAGTCGAAACAAAAGAAGCTATTAATTGAACAGCATAAAGCTGTTCAGGATGTTTCATTAATAGAAAAAGATAGCAATAAAATTTAAGTTGTTATTTTAAATGTTTTTAAAAGCAGTCACGGGTTATGGTTTTTAATTCATTACATTTTTTAATTTTTCTTCCTATTGCCATTGCGTTGTATTATGCAACACCCTATAAATGGCGTTGGCTGCTGCTTACCACATTAAGTTATTATTTCTACATGTGCTGGAAAGCAGAATATGCTTTTTTAATTGCATTCTCTACAACTGTTGACTATGTGTGCGGCATACAAATGAGTAAAACAGATGACAAAAGGAAAAGAAAAAAATGGATGCTCATTAGTATTTTCATGAACCTCGGCCAGCTATTTTTATTCAAGTATTTAAATTTCTTCACCTTCTCCATTATAGAACCACTTAATATATTTCATAATCTTCCTGAATTTAAATTATTACTCCCCGTTGGTATTTCATTTTACACTTTTCAATCTATTAGTTATACTGTTGATGTATATAATGGAAAAGCACCTGCTGAAAAACACTTCGGCTATTTTGCCATGTTTGTTTCTTATTGGCCGCAGTTAGTCGCTGGGCCAATTGAAAGAAGCTGGTACATGTTACCGAGATTAAAAACAAACCATGATTTTAGTTACGATAATTTCAGGGAAGGATTAATAAGAGTTTTATGGGGGTTATTTAAAAAAGCTGTTATTGCTGACAGGCTTGCAATATTTGTAAGAGCGGTATATCAAAACCCCGATGATAATGGTGGCTTTGCTATTATTCTTGCAACATGGTTGTTTGCTATACAGGTTTATTGCGATTTTGGTGGTTATTGCGATATTGCAATAGGGTGCGCAAAAATGATGGGGCATAATTTAACTGATAACTTTAAAACGCCTTATTTCTCAAAATCAATTACAGAATTCTGGCAGCGCTGGCATATTACCTTAACCTCATGGGTCAGAGATTATTTATATATACCAATGGGCGGTAGCCGTGTTCCGTTTGGGAGATTAATTTTTAACACATGGTTCATGCTTGCGGTAATGGGATTTTGGCATGGTGCAAACTGGACTTTTATAATGTTTGGTGTAATTCATGGATTTTTTTTAGTTGTTGCCAGAATTCGGGAGAAATTCTATCCAAATTTAAAATTAAGTTTCGGGAAAAATTTACAACCTGTAACAAATATTATCCTCATGTTCTGGGTATTTAATTTAACATGCATACCGGATATATTTTTCTGTTCAAAAGATATCGGTGATGCATTCACAATAATTGGAAATATATTTACGCATCCTGATACAACATATAATTTAATTTTTAACAGTGCACCAAACGGAGCAGTAACAAGCTCAATTGAATTTGTTATTTCATTATTTTTTATTTTAATTTTATTTATCATTGATTATAATTTACATATTAATAATGATATAACAATAGATCAGGCAATTGTGAAAAGGCCCCTTGTAACAAGGTGGGCATTTTATGTTGCGTTCACTGTTTTCCTTGCATGGTTTGCAGTAACAAGTGATTCAATATTTATTTATTTTCAATTTTAGAGTATGAAAAAATTGATATTAAAATTTTTATTACTATTAATTATCGTTTTAGCGATCAGCCAGGTTGCTATTAATACTATGCCGTTTACATGGGGAAACCAGAGATTAAATACAAAATTTAATGAATACAGTAAAGCTCCGGAACAATACAATGCTGTTTTAGTTGGTGCGAGTACTACTTATCGTCATATTAATCCATCTCAATTTGATTCTGCTGTTAATGCAATACGTCCGGACTTAAATATCAAATCATTTAATTTTGGTATTCCTGCAAACAGGACCCCACAATCTGTTTATACCTTATATGAACTGATGAATTTTAAAAAAGACAACATTAAATATGTAGTTCTTGATTTAAGTGAGTTGACAAAAATGGGTGTAGAAAACCTTCATAAAAAAGAAATGATCTTCTGGTATAACTGGAATAATATTGATGATATTCTGGAAGCATCTTATGAAAGCGAAAAAAGCTGGGGAAATAAAATTGGCGTTCCCGGATTACATTTATTTTCTTTCTTTGAAAAAATATATTTAATAGGCATGGGTTCTTCTTTTGTTGAACAACATGCCGGAAAAAATTTACAACCCCTTTCTATAGGTACAGGAAAGAACGGATTCTATTCACTTGACCAGGAAATGCAGGAAGACCCTGAGGGCGATCTTGCACAGCGTTATGAAGTGTTGCGTAGACAGGATACAATTGATTACAGAACTAAACGCTGCCAGGAATTATGGGATAAATATCACACAGCAGAAAAAAACCCTAACAAAACAATTGAAGATAATTTAAAAGAACTTATAAAATATTGTGAAGCCAATGATATCAAAATTGTATTTATGTTATCGCAACGGTTGGGAGACAGGTATCAGTACTTATTACCATTAATAAATCAGATACCTGAAAAATACCAGATCAGTTTCGCAAACCCTTCGGAATACCCCATGTTAAATGAAAGAGAAAATTTGTTTGATCTTGCTCATTTAAACTCCGGCGGCGCTAAAATATTTACGGATATTTTTGCAAAAGAATTTATTGAGCGTATTAATATGCAGGAAGGAAGACAAACACCGCCTGCTATTACACAGGATACAAATTCAATAATACAAGATACACTTTCAGTTGATGCGGCATTATGATCAGGAAACTCCGGAAAAAATTCAACAGAAAATTACAGGACAAAGATTTTTCTGAAATATTTAAGAAAAGCGCTTCCGGTTTTTTTATAAGTATTGTTGGGCGTAATCTCGGGTTTGCCCAGCAGCTTGTTATTACAAATTTTTACGGGGCTGCTGCATTCGGAGTTTTCAGGGTGTGTTTTTCTATACTTAGTCTTGTTGGTATTGCAGGCCGTTTTGGTGTAGATATGGCGATCTCCCGTTTTGTAGCACAATACAGAAAACAGGAAAGATATGACCTGGTAAATGAAATATTTCAGATAGGAATTAAACTTGTTTTGCCAATAGCAGCATTTTTAACTGTTGCTGTATTTTTTGCGGCTCCGTATTTATCAGATAATGTTTATAATAAACCCTATACACCCTATATACAGATATTTGCAATAGGTATTTTCTTTTTTATTTTGAGTGGTGTTATTGAAGAAGGAATAAGGGGATTAAAAAAAATAAAGGAATATACATGGATAAATAATGTTTCAACACAGGCGATGGCAATTGTTTTATTGCTTACTGGGTTATTTTTTTTCAATAATGAATACATTGTAAGTATTTCTTATGTGCTCGCCCTTATTTTCACTTTTATACTTGGTGTTTATTATTGGTTTAAGTTTATTCCGTATAAAAAAATTGAACAACCGCAACTCAGCAGAAAAGAATTACTTGCTGTATCGCTGCCTATGTTATCAGCAAAATATTTAACAACTTTATATCACTTAATAGGTTTACTTGTACTTGCTGCTTATGTAACAGATGAGAATGTGGGAATATTTGCAGGCGGTGTACGCTTGTCAGCATTTGCAACTATGCCGCTTATTGCAGTAAATAATATTACAGGGCCCCGTATTGCAGAAGCATTTGGTGAAAATGATGAGAAAGGGATAAAAAAAACAATCAGGCTGGCAACAAGACTTATTTTTTGGACCTGTATGCCAATTATGACTGCATTCTTTTTATTCCCCGGATTATTACTAAGTATTTATGGTAGTGAATTTAACACCACTGAAGCGATACTTACTTTTCATATTATTAATCTCGGTCAGGTGGTAAATTTTATGACAGGACCTGTTACTCAAGTATTAAATATGACAGGCAGACAAAAAGTTACTCAAAATTATGCGGCAATAACAACAGTACTTACTGTTGCACTAAGTTTTGCATTTATCCCAACAATGGGTATGGTGGGTGCCGCTATCGCTTCATCAATTGCCCGTACTTTTTTAAATCTTGGCTGTGCTATTTATATTAACAGAATAATGCATATTAATACAATTTATAATCCTTTCACAGATATTAAAGATTTTATTGATCGAAGAAAAAATAAAAAAAATAAAAGATCAGGAGATAATAATCCGGAAAATACAATCTCAGAAAATGAGTGATGCAATTGTAAGATGGGCAAACTTTTTAATAGTTGGAACTGCAAGAAGCGGTACCACATCATTACATGAATACCTCGGTAAACATCCTGATATATTTATGCCCCTGCAAAAAGAACCAAGTTTTTTTACATTCTATAATGCAGAACCAACATTTAAAGATGCAAGAAATAAATATACAACAACAACAGATGCTTATTTAAAGTTATTTGAGGGACAAAATGAAAAAATCCTTGGCGAATCATCTACACCTTATTTATATTTTGATGAAAAAACAATAAAGAATATTAAAGAA
>JACMJP010000457.1 GCA_014380545.1 Chitinophagales bacterium
AAAATTATTGTTCGGGTAACAGATATTTAGAGGTGAAATCCAACATGCGCATGTTGTAAAAAATCTGTTTTCTCCGGGTAATAGTTGTAAAATAATAATTGGTTAAGATTGTTATAGATGCGGGAGTTCAACTGCCGGTAAGTTTCCTCGACAATTCCGGCAGTTCTTTTCGCAAAAAAGCAGCTATATTTATTGATTAATTTTTCAACCATATTAGTATCACAAAAAGAAAACGAAACATATCGGATAAATAATTTTACGCCTTCAACTTTTTCCTATTGCATGACAATTGAACCCGCATTATTAAAAAAATGTGCATCGGGGGAACGGCAGGCGCAAAACAAATTATATAAACAAAGTTTCAGTTTATTAATGGGTGTTTGCAGCCGTTATACGAAAAATAAAGACGATGCCATGGCACTCCTGAATTTGGGGTTCTGCAAAATACTTATGCATGCTGATAAATATAAAGAGCATATTCCACCTGAATTATGGATGCGCAGGGTCATGATAAATACTGCTATTGACGAATTCAGAAAAAACAAAAACTATAACGAACAAACGCAACTAAAAGATTTTTCCGATCATTCTGTTGAATTAAGCTATGATGACAGTGAAGCGAATTTATATGATGCCAAAATTGAAAGTGAAAGATTACAGCAAATGTTAAATGAATTACCAAATATTACCGGAAAAGTTTTTAACCTGTTTGCAATTGACGGATATAGCCATAAAGAAATTGCAGAACTATTGGGTATGAGTGAAGGAACAAGCAAATGGCATGTGAACAATGCAAGAACATTATTAAAACAAATGCTAAAAGAAAGTTATGTAATATAAATTTTTACAAAGAAAATGAGTAACAAAAAGAACGATATTAATAAAGATCAAATTGACGATTTGTTCAGGGACAAGTTGGAAAATCGTTCATTTGAATTTAAAGAAGAATACTGGAACGATGCTGAAACAATGATTGAAGAGTTTGAAAAAAGCGGGGCGCTTAAAAGAAAAAAACGGCGGAGAGCTTTATTTTTATGGAGCATTGCATCAATTGTTTTAGTTATTGCAGCACTCCTCTTCCTGAAACCTTCAGGAAATGAAAAGGAAATTGCAGAAGCTACCGGCAATGAACATACAGAAACTAAAAATTCATCAGGAAATAATGTTGATGAAAATAAAAACAATGCATCCGATTTTAATTCAGACAAAAAAGAAATTACTATTATAAACGCTGAAGATACACTTCCTTTGAAAATTAATACCACTCAGCAATTAAATCCGGAGCAGGATAATTTGAACGGATACAAGGATCGTGGGATCCAAAATTCAAACAATGCACAAACATCAGAAAAAACAAAAAAGAACAACAACGCATCTATTGTCCATACTTCAGAAAACATAGAAAGTGATAATTTATCAAATTCAAAAATTGATGAAAATGAAAGAACAGATTTGAGTAAAAATGAGAATTCAACTCCAAATAAAGAAAAAACAAAATCGAATACATCGAACAAAGAAAATGTTAATGTAGCTGATGATAATTCCATTTCTGAGAATGACTCCAATACCGGCAAAAAAGATAATACCGTTGAAAACAATGGTAATAAGGAATTAATAACAACAGATCCAGTGCAAACCTTTAGTGATAATATAACATTAAATAATACCGGCGATAGTTTGATTAAAGAAACTACATTAAATATTGCCGACAGTGCAGGAATTTATTTGGAAAACGATCCGCTGGCCCTCGATAAAAAAATTGAATGGTTTGTTGGTGCACATTTCGGATTTGATTATGTTACAAAAACATTCAGGCCATCAGGCTCAAATACCGCAAGCAATTTTTCTCCCAATCAGAGTTACATTGAACAAAGAGAAACCCAGGAGTCTTCCATACTTATTTCTGGCCTTGGATTTACCGGAGGTATTGCAATAAATAAATTTAATATTTCAACAGGTTTTAATTCTTACAGACTTGGGGAAGATGTTAATTATTCTATTCAGTCATCTTATATTGATTCATTAATAAACCCGAATTATGTATTTGTTGGTGCAGATACAACTTATATTGATTCTATTTCGACAATAATTGATACAGTTATTTATTATTATGATACTTCCTACACGGTTTCTTACGAAACAACTGATACATTAATAACTGAAACAGAAACGAATTTGCTTTCTTATTTTGAAATTCCATTATTATTTGGTTATGTAATTGAAAAAGGAAAATGGAGCATTAATTTACAAACGGGCCCTTCCATTAGTATTTATCGTTTTGCTTCCGGAAATTCTATCACAGAAACATTAGATGCCTTAGCACCGCTTGAAAACAGTAATACATTTTCCAAAACAACATTTAACTGGCTGTTCACTCCATCTGTTAGTTACGCAATAAAAGAAAATCTTGAGTTGCAGTTACAACCCTGGCTTCGCTGGAATATTACATCTGCAGTCAAAGATTCAAATTACGAACTTAGATATCAATCTTACGGTTTACATATTGGTTTGTTGTATCATTTTTAATAAGAAAAGTTAAATAATTTTAGAAATATTATTTTCAGAGTAAATTGCAGCATGTGTTGTAAAAAGATACATCTGCTTTTATATTTCGCATTCAATCTTTCACTTTTATTGAATGCGCAAAATAATTTTCTAAAAGGCGGTATCACAGATTCAGTTATTTGCAAACCACACTCTGAAAATAACTATGCTGTATTTCTGCCTTCCGTTTATTCAGAAGAAAATGCGTATCCCGTAATTTTTATTCATGACCCCGGTGCAAGAGGAAAATTAGCTACAGAAGTTTTTGCCCATGCTGCAGAGAAATATAAATATATCCTTGCATGCAGTAATGTAATACAAAATGGAACGGACGGAAATAAATTGATGGCAGCTTCACAAATAATGCAACAGGATGTGCAGCAAAAATTTTCCATTGATACAAGCAGAATATATCTGTGCGGGTTTTCAGGTGGTTCAAGACTGTCAACTGCAATTGCCCTTCAGCAAAAAAATTTTAAAGGGGTTATTGCTGTAGGTGCTGGTTTACCTTATGCAACACTCGACAGAAAAAAATTGAATGATAATATTATTTACGCATGTGCTTTCGGAACAACAGATATGAATTATCTGGAAATGCTTGATCTCACAGAAATGCTGCGCCGGCAATCAGTAACTGTAAGAACATTTGAATTTAATGGCGGACATGAATGGTGCGATTCATCCACTGCAATGCATATTTTTGAATGGTTACAGTTTCAGGAAATGAAAAAAGGTACATTAAAAAAAGATCAATCATTTATTGATTCCATTTTAAACGTTTATAATAAGCATCTTGAAGATAAGCTTTTAGAAAAAGATTTTTTCCATTCCCTTATTTTATATAATGATCTTCTGTCTGATGCCTTGAATATTTCTTCAACTTCATTCATTGGGAAAGATATTCAGAATAATTTGCAGAGTAATGAAGCATTAAAACAAATTCAGACAGTACAGAATATAATTGATAATGAAGAGCAAGAGAGAAATAATTATCTTCTCTATATATATAACCGTTTACCCGGAATTATAATTTACGATTCAACACTTTTAAAAAATGATGTTTGGTGGAAACAAACTTCAAAAAAACTAAAGAAAGCAATCGAGGAGAAGAAAAATACTTATGAAGCAGAAAGTGCAGCAAGATTATATGATATACTTTTGAGAACATGCTGGGAACAGGGAGATGTTTATTTTTCTCAAAATAATTTCACTGCGGCAAAAGAAATGTATCAGCTTAATACCTTGGTAGATAGTGAAAACAAATATGCATGGTTAGGCCTTGCAAAGGCAGAAGCCCTGCTGCAGCATGAGAAGGCTGCATTAGTTGCACTGGATAAGGCCGTGGAGTGTGGACTTAAAAACAAGACTTACCTCCAAAATGAAACTGCATTTAACAGTTTGAGAGACTCGAAGAAATTTAAGCAGTTGCTTGCAGAGATAGAATAAATATAAAAGGTCATCATACAACTTTTTGAATGCCTCCTTTATCTTTACCTTGCCGGTACAGTTTATAAATTCTTATGGTAGCCAAAGACAGCACATTCAAATTAGTAAAATCACTTACACCAAGTGAGAAACGCTATTTCCAATTATTTGCTTCTATTACAGAAGGTGAAAAAAATTATTTATTGATTTTTGAGGAGATGGAAAAAATGGAAGTGTATAATGAACGCATTATAAAAGAAAAATATAAAGCAAAAAAACTTGCAAAAAACCTCACTTTTGAAAAATTGTATCTGCAGAAAATGATACTGAAAGCATTGCGCAATTACCACGGCAATGATGAAACAAGTTATGTTACGCATTATGCAGACATAGAAATATTAATTGAAAAAGGTTTGCCTGAATTATTAGATCCCTTATTAAAAAAATATAAACAGCTTACTATAGATAAAGAACAATGGTTGGAACATTTGATCTTGACAACCTACGAATATAAGAATGCAGGGCGCAGGCAGGATTCAGCATGGTTTGAAAAAAACATGGAGCAATATGCAAAAAACCATGCATACACAATAGAACAACTGCGCATTACATCATATCTCAAGAATACATATAACCTTATGATCCTGATTATGCGCAGGGAGAAATTCAATAGCCATGTGCGTATACAAAATATGTTAAATGAAATATTTAATAAGCAGATATACGATGAAATGAAACCAAACCTGAACACACACAATGCTTTTTATTTGAATATTTTGTACAACACTTATCTTGTGATGACAGGAGGGCTACTACCTGCTATTGATCTTGGCAAAAAAGAATTACAACGCATTTATAATAATAAACATGAATTTAATGCAGTCGGCTTGCAGAATTATTTACTGATGGCAAACAATCATGCAAAAAATCTTTTAACAGAAGGTTTATTTAAAGAAGCAATTTATCATGCTAACAAAATGTATGAAATATTGCAGCTTAAAGACCATAAAAATAAAGACCTGCTAGTGAAAGCCAATTTAATGTTCTGGGTCGAAATAAATATTATGGCTTTAACTTTAAATGGAAACTTTACTGCGGCACAGCAATTTTATACAGACAACAAAAAAATAATTCTCTCTTTAGGTAATATTGGTGGCAGGGAATTTAAAACACTTCTTGATTATTACAGGGCATTATACGAATTCGGGAAAGGGAAATATGATGTTGTCCTTGAAATAATAGGTGATATAAAGGAAACAATGCAGCATGTCATTCTTTCATCTGAGTCGCAGCTGACACCGGTTTTATATATTATGGCACATCTGGAAAAAGGGAATTTTCAATATCTCGAAAATTTCCTGCGCAGCACAAAAAGATTTTATGCAAAACAACATGTTGAACTCACTTCCATTGCACTTACACATAAAATATTCGGCGAATACATTAAATATAAAAATACAGTCTCATTTAAAGAAAAATGTAAAGGTTGGCTTAAAATGATACACGAAAAAAGCGAAGAACCTTATGAACATAATTTCTTGAGAAAAACATTAGTGCGCCAGTGGCTCTTATCAAAATATTATAATCTGCCTATGGAAAAAATAACAAAGGATGACGCACCGTATTTCAGGTACCAGCTGAAAAGGGAAGATGCTGTTTTGTTATATGATTAATTATTCCTCCACCGCCAATTCAATTTCTTCCACAACATCTTTTTCTACCCGTAAATGATCAATAATAAATATCTGGCGTTGTGGAGTATTTTTTCCCATGTAATATTCCAGCGTATGCTGTATTGTTTGCTCCTTGCCTACTATCACAGGATCCAGCCTGATGTTTTCATTTATAAATCCTGCAAATTCATCAGGCGAAATTTCTCCCAAACCTTTAAATCTTGTTATCTCAGGTTTGCCGCCAAGTTTTTTTATTGCATTTTGTTTTTCTGTTTCGCTGTAGCAATAAATTGTTTCTTTTTTATTTCTCACCCTGAACAAAGGCGTTTGCAAAATATATAAATGCCCGTTCTTTACAACATCAGGAAAAAATTGTAAAAAGAATGTGAGCAATAATAAACGGATGTGCAAACCATCCACATCAGCATCCGTTGCAACCACAATTTTATTATAGCGCAAACCCTCAATGCCATCTTCAATATTTAATGCATGCTGCAATAAATTAAATTCTTCATTTTCATATACTACTTTTTTTGTCAGCCCGAAAACATTCAAGGGTTTTCCCTTTAAAGAAAATACAGCCTGTGTTTCCACATTTCTTGCTTTCGTAATACTTCCGCTGGCACTATCCCCTTCCGTAATAAATAAAGTAGAGTCATTTGATTTTTCATGTTTGTCCTCACCATAATGAAACCTGCAGTCTCTTAATTTTTTATTATGCAGGTTTGCTTTCTTCGCCCGTTCATTCGCAAGTTTTTTTATTCCGGCAATTTCTTTTCTTTCCCTTTCACTTTGTAAAATTCTTTTTAATAACGCATCAGCAGTTTGCGGATTGCGGTGCAGAAATTCATCTAATTCTTTTTTCAGAAAATCAACGACAAAGCTGCGCACAGCAATTTTTCCATCAGGAGCCATATTAATAGAACCCAATTTTGTTTTTGTCTGGCTTTCAAAAACAGGCTCCTGCACACGGATAGCAATTGCCGCAACAATTGCCTGACGCACATCTGCCGAATCAAAATCTTTTTTATAAAATTCCCGCACAGTTTTCACAATCCCTTCACGAAATGCAGCAAGGTGCGTTCCGCCCTGCGTTGTATATTGCCCGTTCACGAAAGAATAATATTCTTCGCTGTATTCATTGGCATGCGTTAAGGCAACTTCAATATCCTCTCCCTTTATTTGAATAATAGGATAGCGCAATTCCTCTTCATTTGTTTTTCTTTTTAAGAGATCAAGCAAACCATGTTGCGAATAATATTTTTGCCCGTTGAAATTAATGGTGAGCCCGGCATTTAAATACACATAATTCCACAAAAGGTTGTCGAGGTATTCAGGAATAAAATGAAAATTTTTAAAGATGACACTGTCAGGAATAAAATTTACAAGAGTGCCGTCTTTCTCATCTGTTTTTTGCAGTGCATTATCTTTTCTTAAAATACCTTTTTCAAATTCTGCCAGTTTTGTTTTTCCTTCCCTGAAAGCCTGCACTTTAAAATAATTACTCAGTGCATTCACCGCTTTTGTTCCCACACCATTTAAGCCCACAGATTTTTGAAATGCCGCAGTATCATATTTTGCTCCGGTGTTCATCACACTCACACAATCAATTACTTTTCCCAGCGGAATGCCCCTGCCATAATCACGAACCGTAACAGCATTTTTATCAATGCTGATGTCAATTTTTTTTCCGTAACCCATCATATATTCATCAATAGAATTATCCACCACCTCTTTCACCAGCACATAAATGCCATCATCAGGCGCTGAGCCATCACCCAGCTTACCAATATACATTCCGGGGCGCATGCGCATGTGCTCTATCCAGTCCAGGGTGCGCACATGTTCTTCACTGTAATTGTAATTTGTGTTAGCCATGTATGTAAAATTAAAAGACAGGAATAAATACCGGAAGCGGAGATATAAACACAAAAAGCATAACGCAAAAAATTTTGGGCAGCATGTTTTTCTTTTTTCGGTTTCTGTTGTCCTGCTGTTCGCTTTATCTTTTGCACCAACGCTCAAAGCTCAAGGCAAAAGGATATCGCTGCCATCAGGTGCAGAAAGTTATCGTGTTATAATCGTTACCAATAAAATAATATGATTTTTATTGATTGATGAAATGTGGTTGTAACCAAAACCAGCAGCGACATACATGTAATTATTTATTATTTCTTTTGTAAAATAGCGTAATAAGCAAATCATTTATACCTATTCCCTCCGGGTGCTCCCACCACAGTCTAAGTTTTCTTACACACATAAAAATAAACAATCCTTAAACATAGACCTTCGTTTAAAGATCACTACTTAAATTTACAACATGTCTGTTTCCGAATAGGCACTTAATTCCGTCAATGAGCTACGTAGTGGTTGGAAGATTATTTAGTGAATATTAATATTGCAGCATAAGATGAATGAAATAGTTATATATAAAACCCCGGATAACGAAACGCAGGTCGAAGTAAAGTTTGAAGGAGAAACCGTATGGCTAAACCAGGCCCAATTGGTAGAATTGTTCAACTTAAGCAAAGCCAATATCAGCGAACACCTTAAAAGCATTTTTAAGTCAGGTGAATTAGACAATGGAGCAACTGTTCGGAATTTCCGAACAGTTCGGATGGAGGGAAAAAGAGAGATTACAAGAGATATAGAACACTATAACTTAGATGTGATTATTTCAATTGGGTATAGAGTAAATACGAAAAGAGGTATTCAATTCCGTCAATGGGCTACTCAAAGATTAAAGGATTATTTAGGGAAAGGATATGCTGTCAATCAAAAAAGACTGGAGCAATTGCAGCAGGTAGTAACCATCATTCAGCAATCGGGAAATACAGATAGTTTGCAACTAACAGAAGCCAAAGGACTGTTAGAAATTTTAAGTAACTACACTCAAAGTTTTGTATTACTCAATCAATATGACAGCAACAATATTTCTACAGACAAACTAAATGAGAATATAACTTATGAAATAAAATACAATGAAGCCAAAGCAGCCATTGCCGAATTAAAAAAACAACTGATGGCAAAAAAAGAAGCAGCAGATTTATTCGGCAACGAAAAAGATAGTGGCTTTAATAGTTCGTTGCAAAGTATCGTGCAAACCTTTGATGGAAAATTTCTATATCCGAGTATTGAAGAACAAGCGGCTAATTTGTTGTATTTCGTTATCAAAAATCATTCGTTCAACGATGGCAACAAACGCATCGGTGCATTTTTGTTTGTATGGTTTTTAGAAAAGAACAAACACCGTTTTAAAAAATCAGGCGAAGTAAAAATAAATGATAATGGTTTAGTAGCTCTGGCATTATTGGTAGCACAAAGTGACCCGGCAGAAAAAGAACTGATGATAAAACTCATCATTAATTTAATCGCTAATCAGGGTTAATTCTTCATAAACTTCCCGCCCCCAACACCACCCACATCAAATTGCAATAAATATAATCCCGACAACATGTTTTCACTGTCTGGTATTTTATATGTTTTTACTCCGGCAGCAATAATATCTGTACAAATTATTTTTCCTGTAAGGTCATAAATATAAAAATGTGAAGCAGTTGTGT
>JACMJP010000458.1 GCA_014380545.1 Chitinophagales bacterium
AAATCTGCTCTCCTGTATATCCTGGTAACTTGCAACCAATCGAAGATCATTAAATACACTTCCAGTTGATTTAATATTCAAATCATAAGCCGCAAACAAACGATCCTGCGGACCATAATACCAATCGCCCTGCGTCAGTGTGCCTGCATCATCACCCGGATCCGTTAAACGATCATATCTGGGAATATCACCGGATGTTGAAAATTGAAAGTTGATCTTATGCGCTACATTTTTATTTTGTTGAAATAAAAGTTTTTGCATTATATCAATCTGAGAATAACCGGTTTCAATCTGCACGGTTGAATCATCATTCATAATGATTGTATCAACTCCATTAATATGATCCTGGTAGTAAGGTCTGAAATTAAAGCTGCCATATTTATTATCTGCATTTGGTTCAGATCCTACTTTGAGGTCATCAAAATCAGAATATGTTACGGATGTGAGTGATGCAAACTTGCTTCCTCCTAAATTAAAATCAATATGCCCTGTTTTTTCGGTAGCTGCTGTTCCGTATCTTGCAAATACATTTACATCAGTACGCAACACATCATTCTCTGATAGTTTCGGATTAATAGTAGTGAAATTAATTACCCCGCCCAATGCATCGCTTCCATATATTACTGAACCCGGGCCAAAGGCTAATTCAACTCTTTCCAATAATGATTGATCAACAGTAATAATATTTTGTAAATGACCCGCACGGTAAATAGCATTGTTCATACGCACACCATCAACAACCATTAAAATACGGCTTGCTTCAAATCCCCTCATCACTGGGCTACCACCGCCCGCCTGACTTTTCTGCACAAGCACTTCTCCACTTTGTTGCAGCAAATCCGCTGATGTGGAATTATTCTGAAAAGCTATTTCATTTTTATTAATTACAGAAATATTCTGCGCAACATCGCTTACTGTATTTTCTGATCTTGTTGCGGAAATAACAAATTCATTTAATTCATAACTCTTTTGTGTTAAAGCAATTTCCGAATTTATTATATCAGTATATGCAATTATCCTTGTTGCATAATCAAGACGGCTTACAGTTAATGAATCACCGGATTTTATATTTGATAATGCCACTTCGCCATCCGAATTTGTGGTAAATACCTGTGTGCTTCCTGTTTTTGAAACAGATACAGCATCCAATGGTTTTAACGTTGTTTTATCAATAATTTTTACAGTTTGCGCATGCATAATAAACGATGCACATGCAAACATGCATAGTATGATATTTTTCATATAGTACTTTTAAGTGAATATTAAATAATATAAAAACTTCAATGAAAGTTTTTATACTTCCGGTGGTGGCGAGTTTAGCAAAATATAAGGTGCTAAAATAAATATGGTATTTAATTCTGCGGACGAAACATCTATTTTATAATTTAAAAAGACAATGGTTTGCCCTTTTGTAAATTGAGGATAAACTTTGAAATGAGATTGTTTATGTTCAGAGTTTTCTTTTTCGCCGGATATATGCGCATTATAATCCTCTTTAAGTTTTTGTTCTTCAGTATCATGATATGCCACACAGTTCATTGTATCATTTACAATTGATGATGTAACAATATCATATAACTTACCCTTATAAAAAAATTCATGACTGTCCACCCATTTAACCTGTTGTAATGGAATGATTAGTTCCTGCAATTCATCAGCATTTTTCTCTTTCAATTTTTCAGCAATATGTGCTTTTTTAATTGCTATTTCTCTTACATGATAAAAACAATACATTCCTGCTGTGTAATAAAGGAACATACACAACACCACAGCAGTTATTATTTTCGCAAAAATTTTCAAGGCACAATTATAGATATGCAAAAGTAACCATTCAACCTGTATTAGAGAGTCATGAAAAGGAAATGTTTTATAACTTTACAGCATAATTAATTACTGCACCATGATACGCAAAATGAAATTCATTATTTGCTTTGCTTTTATTTGCTTTTTGTTAACTACTAAATTGCATGCACAGGTAATAGGCGGTAACGGCGAAGGTTTTACAAAAGCATATTCACAGGAAGATATTCCGTTTCTTCAAACATTAACTAAACAACATCCTCTGGCAATCAGGTGGCCGGGCGGTTCTGATGCAAAGCTTGCTTTTCCCTCATTGAATGTGCCCGGAATAGGTATACGAAAAGATTCTGTTTACAGTCTTTATGAAAAATTTAAAGATGAAAATGGTTTGGTAAAAGATGAAGCATTAAATAAAGACCTGCGCAAAGCAGAAATGGATAAACTGGAAGGCAGAAGTGCTTTAATTGATCTGATTGAAATATCCAAAGAAGTAAAAAATTTTGAAGTTATATATTCATTAAATGTGATGACAGGAACAGCACAATCAAATGTTTCTGCAATACAAACATTGCTTGATTCAGGTGTAAATATTATTGGTATTGTTGCAGGAAATGAGACATTTTACAGTTACGAATATGACTGGGAAAGATATGAGCATGATTTTGAACCCATCATAATATTATGCAAAGAAAAATTTCCGAATATACCAAGGTTATTATGTATAGCACATGAGCCAAAAAGAAAAACACATAATTCCTGGAATACCGGTCTTATAAAATATGTAAAGGAAACAGGTGATTTAATAAGCGGTACTGATGTGCATTTGTATCTTGCGGAAGAATTAAAAGCCGCAGCACAAGTTCATCCAAAACAAATTGTTTTTAAAAGAAATACATATTATGAAACATTAGATTCTGCATTTCAAAAATATATCAGGATTTACAAGCAG
>JACMJP010000459.1 GCA_014380545.1 Chitinophagales bacterium
CAGGGAGAAATTGTAAATGACCGTTTTCAGGCATCTTATTTTAAACTACTGCCAGAAGAGAAAAAAGAAAAGAAGAAGAAAGAAAAATAAAAACTCCTCTTACAACTTCTGCTTTTAAAAAAAACAGAAGTTGTATATTCATATCTATCTCCTGACATTTATCTGACACTTTAATTTTTCTTTCCTTTTACATCACAATTTCTTATTCTTAACTTTATATTTAGAAAAGTTTAACTTTAATTCTTAAAACTACATCGTATGAAAAAAAATTTACTCCTATCTGCAGTGCTTTTTATGATTTTAAAAATGCATGCACAAACAGTTGTATTTGAAGATGATTTTGAAAGCGGTACTTCCAACTGGGATGTAAGCGGATTCTGGGGAACAACAGATGAATACGCTTTTAGCGGAACATATTCATTTACTGAAAGCCCTTATGATGATACCTATACAAATGGATATACAGTGCAGGAAGCAACAATGAATTCAGCTGTTGACCTCACAACAGCTACGGATGCAATTGTTACCTTTTATGCTAAGCTGCAACTTGAAACTGGCTTTGATTATATGTACCTAGAAGCATCACCTGATGGAGGTTCAACATGGTATGAAGTTGCTGTATTTAATGGGGAAGATGCTGAGCTATATGAATGGCTCAGTTACTCATATTCCATCGGTTCCTTTGTAGGATATAGCGATGTGCTTATGCGTTTCCGTTTTGCACCGGATTATGCTTATGAAGTTGACGGAATGTATATAGATGATTTTGTTATCACCAGCTATGATACAGATATTTCTGCACCATTAATTTTACATGATCCGCTTCCGCTGTTTGAAGGAACATTATTAGATAATACTTTAACTGCAACAATTATTGACGGATCAGGAATAAGTGAAACAGAATTATTTTATAATGTTGACGGAGGAAGTTATTCATCAGTAACAGGAACAAATGTCGGCGGTGATGAATATGAATATACAATTCCGACACAACCTGCAGGTTCCTTTATAGATTATTATATCACTGCAACAGATGCTTCTGCTATTACAAATTCCGGAACAAGTGATATATGGAATATAATAGCAGGCGAACATGTTTTTTATGACGACGGGAGTTCAGGAACCGATGTAACAGTCTTAAGTATTGATGGGACATTTAATACGACAGCTGCAGTACATATTACATTAGATGACCCCACACAAATTGTTTCTATGATCATTCAAACTTATACTGATGCATTAAGTTATCCGAATGACAGTATTCAAATACATATTTGGGAAGATGACGGTGGTGAACCCGGAGCTGATGTACTTACTCCTTTTAATGTATGGCCTGAAGCAACTTTAGATAACCCTTACGGAGGAACAAGAATTGACCTGAGAGATCATGTTGATGAATTATCCGGTTTAAGCGGTGATTATTTTATAGGTGTTACTGCAGAATATGGAAATATTGCGGTTGTTTATTCACTAACGGGTTCTGCAGGAAATTCCAGTTATGAAAGTTCAGGGTTTTGGTATGATATAAATGATATTCATTTCCGTGTTGTAACAACCGGTGGCATACTTCCTCCAGCTGCAAATTTCTCTCATACAGGTGATCCTGTTGTGTCGTTCACTGATCTCAGTACAAATACACCAACATCCTGGAATTGGACTTTCGGTGATGGAAGTTTATTATCAACAGAACAAAACCCAACACATACTTATACGGATAATGGCAGCTATGAAGTTTGTTTAACAGCAACCAATATTGGTGGAAGTAATACTGAATGTAAAACAGTGGGGATAAACTTTGCTGAACTTGCTCCGGTTGCCGATTTTACTTATACAGTTACAGGCAATGATGCCACATTTACTGATATTTCAACCAATACACCCACTTCGTGGGATTGGGATTTTGGTGATGGAAATTCTTCTGCAGAACAAAATCCCGAACATACGTATGCAATAGGTGGCGATTATACAGTTTGTCTTTCTGCATCAAATGACGGAGGAATAAACTCTGAATGTAAGCTAATACAAATAGCAGTTGGAATAAATGATATAACCTCAGCACAATTCAACATTTATCCAAACCCTGCTACTGAAAATATAATGATGGAGTTTTCTGAATTAACAGGTGAAAAACAAATTGAATTGTATAATGCAGCAGGTGAGTTAATGTATTCATTCGCAACAAATGACAATAACACTTTGCTTAAAATAAGTGAATATGCTGAAGGAATTTATATGCTGAAAGTAAGATCAGGAAATATTTCGGCACAGCAATCATTTATTATTGTAAAATAAAATTTGAAGTTTATTATTTCTGAAAGTGGTTAGCAGTTATGCTGACCACTTTTCTTTTACATCCCGTTAAAATATCCATCTAAATACTCCAGCCTCAATTTCACATAATCCTGCATCAATTTTATCTCTTCATAAAAATCATTATCATCCTTATAAAAAACACCATCAATATTCCATTTCAAAAAGTTATCAGCAAGATAAGGCTTAATTATTTTTGTATTTCGTTCAATATGTTTATTGATATTTTTTTCTGTAAATATCTTTTTGCGCAATAGAAAATATCTTTCTTTTAACTTTTTATTATAATCACTCACATTCAAATCCATTAATCTTCGAATTAAAATATTTCTTTCCATGTGCATCTCAGTAATATCCATTTTCATATTTAAACCGTTAGCACCATCCCTTCCGAAAGAATGATCATAATCCCATAATGCAATTTTAAGTGGTACTATATTATTCTGTTTATACAAAAAGAAATTTTTTACTACTCCGTCACCATTACTTGTAAATAATAATAGCAAATGCCAGTCAATAAAATTCCGGACATCTATCCATCCTGTAACTTCTTTTATAAAAACAGAGTCGCTGCTGTACATTAAAAAATCCTGAAATTGTTGTGCATACCAGCTTTTATCCTGTGTTTTTATATCAGGATATTCCTGCTGATAATAATTTGAGCTATCCTGCACATCAGTTATTCTCTCTTCACGGAATATTGCAGGGTCTTTGTAAATAACAGACATAGAATCTTTTTTATTTAATGCAAGTCTTTTGGCATTCATCTTTTCCATCAGCACATACAAACCATTGTAAACATCATTCAAATTGAAGATAACATAAACACATTGCGGGGCAATATTTCTTACATCCATTTCCCTGAAAAGATCATAACTTAATTTATGCCGCATAAATGTTTTATCAATATAATTGGCATTTAATATCCAGTCATCTTCCCTTGGTAAATCACATAATGAAAAGGGTTGATGTAATGAAATGGAGTAAGAAGGTTTAAGATAATTAATTGAAATTCCCCCTCGCCTTTTAATATCTGCCGGAATAATTATGCTATCATTACCGTTTCTGTATTCAAACACACAAGGCGATTTATATTTATAATGAATAGTTTGCTGAGTGTAAATATTTATTTGCGGTAATGGTTTTTGCTTACAGGAAAAAAGGAAACCTGTTACTAATAAAAAAATAAATGCTCTTTTGGTTAATATCATGCTTGCATTTTATAATGGCCTCCGGAATATATTTATTCATTTATTATTGATGTAAAATTTTTCACATGTTCCACTTTCCCCCCATTTGCAAATTCCACTTTCCCAATTAAGGATGGATATTTTTTACTTTGCCATATCTCAATTCCCCGCCATTCATCTCCGCAGCGATTTGTAATTACACCACCGTCAATGATTAGTTTAGCTGTTGGTTTTACAATTATTTTTGCATTCGCAGGCAAAACAAGTGTGCACTTTATAATTAATATTGCACCTTCCTGTATTTCAATGTTTCTGTTAAATTCTTTTCCGGCATTAAAAATTACGGTATCATTTTTTGTTACGATAATATTTTTTGTACTGTCGTAATCACACCAGTCATCTACTAATAAAGTGCGCTGACTTGAATTTTCTTTCCAGAAGTTATAATGCATTTTTGCCAGCTGACAAGGAGAAATTGCACATTGGCAACCATTATAATCCATCATATTATTAGAAGTCACACCATCACATGGCGGCACTCCTGTAGGTCCCCAGCAGCCGGCATTTTTTGGAGTATCATCACATCCGTCATCCTGGTTCCATGTATGTCCCAGCCCAAGGCTATGCCCTATTTCATGATTTGTTACACCGCCATAAAAACCAGCACCTTTATTTTGCACATTCCCACTATCATCATAAATTACATTTGACCAATTGCGATAAGCACCAAATATTTTTATATTATGCCCGAATGAAACACCTGAAGTAGCGCCACGATAATTCGGGTTTAAAATACTGTCTATATGATGCTCAATTAAAAATAAATTTAAAATTGTATCCCCACCAATAGAATATTCAAAAGGGCGCCTATCACCTAAAGAATAAACCCCACTTTTTTTTCCTCTTGAATAATAACATGCACTGTCATCATCATGAAAATAAATACCATCCTCACCTGTTGCCGGATCTCCTGTTAAAACAATTCGATACTGCACAGGTAAAAGTGCTGTGGAATTTCCTTCAGGCAAATTCATCTTTGCATTTAAGTCAAGTTTATAATTACAAACACCTACAAGATCATGCACATATTGCACACCCTCCTTTTCACTAAATCCCTCACCCGCAGATGTGCGCATAATATGAAAATTAACTCTTACATATCGCATTATTGAAAATGAATCAGGAGTATAATATATAAAATCTTCACAGCGCTGTTTGGTACTTTCAGTTACAGTTCTCATCACCTCTTTATCTGCAATAAAATATATATTATATCTTGGTGCACACGATACCGAAATAATTATCAATACAAAAAATATTATTCTTATCTTCATGATAATGTTATTTTTTTCGAAAGCCAGAAAAATGATTGGCAGCTCATTACAGCAAATCTATATGAATCCGTTTGCTTTTAATAATTTAATAAAATATATGCAATATGTTTACTGTTAAATTTACTTATAAAAATTAAACTTCGGGCTATGGCAAAATATGGACTTAAAACGAAATTGAATGATGCCAGTATTGTAAAATTTCTGAATACAATTGAAGATGAAACCAAACGCAACGATTGTTTCCGTTTAGTTGATATTATGAAAAGTGTAACAAAGGAAGAATCTAAAATGTGGGGTGGAAATATTGTTGGCTTCGGAAACTATCATTACAAATATGACAATGGTCATGAAGGCGATATGTGTATTGCAGGATTTGCACCCCGCAAACAAAATATTACTGTTTATGTAATGTTGGGTTCTGCCGGTTCTGCATCTATTTTAAAGGATCTTTGAAAATATAAAACCGGCAAAGTATACCTGTATTTTAAAAAATTAGATGATATAGATGAAAAAGGATTAAAGGAATTAATAAGATATAATAAAGAAAAAATATCCGGAAAAATAAAATCAAACGCTACTTAAAATATTTTCATGCAACAAATAGAAAAACCCGTATTTAAAGAAGCATTACGTTTCTGGTTTAAACTCGGCTGGATAAGTTTTGGTGGTCCTGCAGGGCAAATTGCAATTATGCATGAATACCTTGTTGACAAAAAAAAATGGATCAGCGATAAAAAATTTTTGCATGCTTTAAATTATTGTATGCTGCTGCCCGGTCCTGAAGCGCAACAATTGGCAACTTATACAGGATGGTTATTGCACGGGAAAAAAGGAGGCATAGCAGCCGGAGCGTTATTTATACTTCCATCTGTTTTTATTTTGCTTGTATTAAGCATAATATATGTTGAGTTCGGAAAAATTCCCTGGGTGTATTCATTGTTTAATGGTTTAAAACCTGCTGTTGTGGCAATTGTAATTGTTGCATTAATAAAAATTGGCAAAAAATCCCTGCAAACGTATTTACATTATATTATTGCCGCTTTAAGTTTTATTGCAATTTTCTTTTTTAATGTTTCTTTTGTACTTATCATACTATGCGCAATACTTATCGGAGTATTATTTACGTATTCTTCCCCTCTTAAAAATATATTAGATGCAAACCTGGCAAAAGAATCATTATCAAAAAAAGTGCAAAGTGAAGATGGATATTACCTCACAACCAATAGTGAAATTCCGGGTACAGGTTTTCAGCCTTTGAAATTATTGAAAATGATCCTTATTTTTATTTTTTTATGGAGTGTACCGCTTGTATTATTTTATTCCTGGTCTTATGATTTTAATTTCTGGAAAACATTATCCTTATTTTTTACGCAGGCTGCATTTGTAACTTTCGGCGGTGCTTATGCTGTATTACCTTATGTTGCGCAGCAATCTGTTGAAACTTTTAAATGGCTCAGCAGTTTTCAAATGATTGATGGGTTGGCATTAGGAGAAACTACACCGGGCCCATTAATTATGGTACTTGCATTTGTCGGATTTATGGGGGCCTATCACCAATTTGGTAATTCATTGCTTGCAGGCAGCATCGGTTTGCTTACAACTACATGGTACACATTTCTTCCGAGTTTTCTTTTTATTCTTGCAGGAGCACCATTAATTGAAAGAACGCAACAAAATAAATCAGTAAAAACAATTTTATCTTTTGTAACCGCAGCAGTAGTTGGTGTAGTTTTAAATCTTACCATTTATTTTGGTGAAGCAGTTTTATTTGGTGAAAATTTTAATTCTTTTAAGGCAGTTACATTTGATAACTTCAGTTACATAAATCTTGCATGGATCATCATTTCATTTATCGCTATGTACAGGTTTAAATTGGATATGTTATTGTGGATAGGTGTAAGTGCTTTGTTTGGATTGTGTGTATATTTTACAGGATACTAACAAAATATCCTTTCAACACACTTGCACAATAAAAAATATTGCATAGCTTCACGACATCAATTAACCTGTAAAAAAACGATTATGAAAAAATTACTTATTGTGTTCGCTATCATCGGAATTTTCACTTCCTGCTCCTCAGGCGGAAAAAAATCATCATGGAAAGAATCTGACAAAAATGATTTTAGTGTTGAATGTGTTTCCGGCGCAACTGCAAGTATGGGAGAAGAGGATGCAAAAAAATATTGCGATTGTATGCTCACCAAGATCATGGATAAATATCCGAAGGCAGAAGAGGTTGGCAGCATTAACATGGATGAAATGACTAAAATGGCAGAAGACTGTGTAAAATAATCTTTTCGTATTAAATTGGCGGCATCACTCCCGCCAATTTAATTTTATTGCCGCTATCAATTATTTTAATTAGTAATTATGCGCATTGGTAAATTTCTATTTTGTATTGTTCCTGTAATTATTTTGATCTGGTTATTCAATAACTCAATTGGCTCCCTCCCTCCTCTTGGTAAAATATTAGATCCTGTGCATGGTTTTATGGCAAATGCCGAAACCGAAAAAGATTTCATTGATCAGAATTTTAATGTATCCTATTATCATGAATCTAAAGTAAACCCCGCAACAATTTCTTTACATATTAACGGTAAAATTTATTTCGATGAACGTTTGGTGCCGCACATTTTTGCTGATGATGATTGGTCCCTTTATTTTTTGCAGGGTTATGTGCATGCAAAATATCGCTTGTGGCAAATGGAAACACAAACAAGGGCCGCAGGCGGAAGATTAAGTGAAGTGCTTGGAAAGGACCTGCTGCAATACGACCGGGAAAAAAGAAGAATGGGTATGGTAGTGGCTGCTGAAAATGCGCTAAAAGAATTGGAAAAAGATCCCGGTGCATATAATTGCGTTGCTGCATATACTCAGGGTATAAACGAATATATAAGCAGGGAATTAAATAATTATAGCAGCCTGCCAGTTGAATTCAAATTGCTGGATTATAAACCTGAAGCCTGGACGGAATTAAAGACCATGTTATTATTAAAATACATGGCAAATACTTTAACGGGCTATGATGACGATGTTGAATATACCAACCTGCTAAAAAAACTCGGCAGAAAAGATTTTGATATTTTATTTCCTGATCGTCCTGAAGGAATTGATCCCATTATACCGTCAGAAAAAAAATATGATTTTGTTCCCGTAATAAATGATACGGTACAACATTTATCAGAACAAGCGTATTATGAAACAATGCCCGGAAAAAGAAATACAAACAACGGTATTGGAAGTAATAACTGGGCAGTGGCGCCGTCAAAAACAAAAAATGGTTTCCCCATTTTAAGTAATGACCCCCACCTGCAATTAAATCTCCCTTCACTCTGGTTCGAAATACAATTACACACTCCCACACAAAACGTTTATGGAGCTTCATTGCCCGGCGCACCTGGCGTTGTAATTGGTTTTAACGACAGCATTAGCTGGGGTCTTACAAATGGCGGCAGGGATGTGCGGGACTGGTATGCTATACAATTTAAAGATGATACAAGAAATGAATATGCCTATAACAATACCTGGAAAAAAACAGAAAAGAAAATGGAAGTAATTAAAATAAAAGGCAAAGAAGATTTTATTGATACCGTTTTATGGACACATCACGGCCCCATGGTTTATACAAATTTTGATACAACAAAAAGATCCTGGAATAATCTTGCCATGCGCTGGGCTGCCATAGACCCTTCAAGCGACTTTAAAGCTTTTTATTTACTGAACCGTGCAAAAAATTATGATGATTACCGGAATGCGCTGCAATATTATGATTGCCCCACACAAAATTTTGTTTTTGCATGCACGAATGGGGACATCGCAATAATCCAACAGGGAAAACATGCAATTAAATATCATGAAGAGGGCAGGTTTATTCTGGACGGAAGTAATAAGCAAAATGACTGGCAGCAGTATATTCCATGGCAGCAGAATCCATTTATCTTAAACCCTGAAAGAGGTTTTGTTTCCTCTGCCAACCAGCACCCTACGGATTCTACTTACCCTTATTATTATACAGGCAGCGATTTTGAGTTTTTCCGAAACAGGCGCATTAATGATCTTTTATCAGCCATGCAAAATATTACGGTTGACAGTTTAAAAAGAATACAGCAGGATAATTTTAATTTCATAGCAAGCGAAGCTTTGCCTGTTATGTTTGAGCATTTGCAAACCACTAACCCAATTATTCTTGAAATGAAAAATTCTGACAGTTTTAAGAAGAAAGAAGATCTGGAACCAAAAGCTTTCCTTACTAAAAATATATATAAGGAATTATACGGATGGAGTTATATGAATAATGCTGAAATTATTACTCCAACCTACTTTCAAATTTGGTACGATGTATTATACGATTCTTTATGGGACGAATTAAATGATAAAGATATTGCCTTAATAAAACCCGATGATTATAATCACATACATGCAATAAAAAATTTGCCCGGTGATTATGCATATTTTGACCTGCAATCCACTCCGGATAAAAAAGAAACTTTGGCTGACATTATAAATCTGGCTTTTGAAATTACGGTGCAGAAAATTGATTCCATACAAAAAACAAACCCTGAAAATTTAAAATGGTATTTATTTAAGCACACAAACATTGTCCATCTTTCACAATTACCCGCATTCAGCAGGGCAAATATTCAAAACGGTGGCTACAGGCATATTATAAATGCTACAAGCGGGAGAAACGGACCAAGCTGGCGCATGATAGTGGAAATGAGCAGCCCCGTAAATGCTTATGGTGTTTATCCCGGCGGGCAAAGCGGAAACCCCGGCAGTAAATATTTCGATAATTTTATTGACGATTGGGCAGCAGGCAATTATTATGCATTACATTTATTTTCATCAGAAGAAGAAGCTAAAAAAAACACCCTGTTCAGCTTTTCATTTAATTAATACTTACATCATACAATGAAGTTTATACTCACAGTTGTAATTGGTTTTGTTCTTTGTGTTGCAGCGCAAACTTTCATCCCGCTTTGGTGGATCTTTGCACCACTAGTTTTCATAATAGCCTTAGTTGTAAAATTTAATTCCGGATGGCGCAGCTTTTTTGCAGGCTTCCTCATTGTGTTCATAGCATGGCTGCTCATGTATCTTTTTAAAGATGCCGCAAATAATTCCATACTCAGCACTAAAATGGCAACTGTTTTTTCACTTCCAAACAATTACCTGCTCTTTTTTATCGCCTCCCTCTTTATGGGAATTATGGGCGGCTTAAGCGCAGTGGCAGGATATGCGTTAAGGAGAAAATGAAATATATTTTTCCTATTTGTAAATTCAGCCCCTAATAAAAAAAATTTTATCTTTAAAATAAAAATTAAACGCATGGCAACAATTAATTGGGAAAAAGAAATTCAACCTTTAATAAAAAAATATAAGGGTAAAAAACATCCGCTTGAATATAATAATATTTATCAGCTGGTAATAATGGTAGTTTTATCTGCACAGGATTCTGATAAACATATTAATCAAGTTGCCCCGGCGTTTTTTAAAGCATTTCCAAATATGAGATCATTGGCGAAAGCGGATGCAGATGCTTTAATGCCATTTTTAAATTCTGTTCGCAATTTTGGTAATAAAATAAAATGGCTTACAGCATTATCTCAAAAAATAAAAGACGATAAAAATATACCCACAAACATGGATGCATTAACAGCTTTATCCGGCATAGGCAGAAAATCAGCAAATGTAATTATGCGGGAGGCAGGTGTAAAGGCTGAAGGTGTAATTGTTGACCTGCATGTTATTAGAGTTGCAAATAGATTAGGTATTACAAAAAGTGAAGACCCTAAAAAGATAGAGCAGGATATAATGAAAGTAATACCTCAAAAAGATTGGGCAGAAGCAGGTATGAACATGAGTTTTCTTGGAAGAGAAATATGCAGGCCTAAACCTTTATGCCCTGAATGTTTGATGAAGCCTGTATGTGAATTTTATCAAAAAGGTTTCTATGATAAAATGATATTGCAGGAAAATACATCCAAAAAAACTGCTGCAAAAAAAATTGCGAAGAAATGAAAAAATAGCAGGATAATTTTATGACCTCAGTAAAATTTACCACCCTCATAAAAAAATTTGACAGGCAGGGAGAAAAAACCGGCTGGACTTATTTTGAAATAGCGGCAGACTTTGCGCAAAAAATAAATGCGGGTGTAAAAACTTCTTACCGGGTAAAGGGTAAACTGGATGAACACAAAATAAAAGCAGTGGCAATTTTACCAATGGGAGAAGGTAACTTTATTATGCCGCTGAATGCCGCCATGCGCAAAGCCATTGGAAAACGCAGTGGTTATTCTTTAACTGTGCAACTTGAATTAGACAGCGATGAGTTTAAATTTTCACAGGATTTTATAGAATGTTTGCAGGATGAGCCAAAGGCTTTAAAACATTTTCAGTCACTAACCGGAAGCCATCAGCGGTATTTCAGCAAATGGATAGATGACGCAAAAACTATAGATACAAAAACAAAACGTATAGCCCTGAGTATAAAAGCGCTTGCACAAAAACAGGGTTATCCTGAAATGATAAGGGCGAACAAAAAAACCTGACCTATTTATTTTTAGCATTTTAATTATAATGTCCTGAATATTTGATTGAAATTATTTTTTTACTAATTATATTTTATAAAAATTTTCATCTTCATAAAAAATTAATGCTCCGCAAAATAATTTAATTTAACCGCATAAAATTCAGGCGCCGGTTAATTAAAATATGAGTTATGCAATTTTTGCATGTCATAAAATATAAAAAAAGGCAGCGGGAGAAATGTTGAAAAAAATATTTCTCAAAAAATTTGCGCATGTATATAAATTCTTTCAACTTTAGTTCGAATTAAAACAAATTTACTATGATGAAAAAAATCTACGTTGCTTTATTAACAGCTACAGTGCTGTTAGTTGGCTCAACTATGAAAGTGAGTGGTCAGAACACATTTCCTGCTACAGGAAGTGCCGGTATTGGAACTACAACTCCAACCGCTTCTGCCCTGCTTGACATGGTTAGTACCTCAAAAGGTTTATTAGCGCCAAGAATGAACAAAACCCAGAGAGATGCAATTGCAACTCCGGCAACAGGTTTGTTAATTTATCAAACAAACTCAACTCCGGGTTTTTATTATTACAACGGCACAGGCTGGTTACCTTTAGCTGCTGCCGGTGGTGCAAACAAATTTTTATCAAATTTAACAAGCCCTGTTGCGGTTAATCAGAACTTAACACCAAGTGCTGATAAATTAAGGGATCTTGGTTCAAAAACTTTACGTTGGGATGAAGCTTTTGCTGCTAACGTAATAGCTACGGATAATGATCAAACAGCTGCTATTGGTTCTTTTATTAACACAAGAGTAGATACAGTTATTGATCCTACTGCTTTATTTGCACAAGCTGATACAACAGCTTTTGCTCCGGCAACTTCAGGTGCTCCATGGGGTATTGGTTTAGATGCACAGGGCGGTTTCCTGGGTGTAAGCGCTATAGGCTGGGGTTTAGGCGGATTAGGTGTTCAGGGTATTGGTGATATTGGTGTTTACGGTGCTCCTTTCGACACTACATTCTTAGCAGGATGGGGTGGATATTTTGATGGTCATGTTGTTGCTCTTGACTATTGGATATTTTCAGACCGCAAGCTGAAATCAAACATAAAAACTATGGATAACAGTTTAGATAAACTGATGCAGTTAAAACCTTCTACTTATAATTATAAGTCAGGTGGTGGATTTATGTTTGATAAAAAAATGCATTATGGATTAATAGCTGATGAAGTGGAAGCTATTTTCCCTGAAATGGTAAGAGAAGCAAAATCTGCTATTAAGAGAAATCCTTATACAGGCGAAAAAACTCCTGCTTCAACTTTTAAATCTGTTAATTATACTGCACTTATTCCGGTATTGATTTCTTCAGTACAGGAACAACAGGCTGAAATTGAAGCAAAAGATGCTACAATTGCAGATCTTGAAGAAAGAATTAACAGGCTTGAAGCAGCATTTAATGATGCATCTTCTGATGTAAGAACAAATTCAGGAAGTTCATATAACGGTATTGCTTCTTTAGATCAGAATTCACCAAATCCGTTTAAAGATAAAACTGTTATTAGCTACAATGTTCCTGAAACTGCAGGAAACGCTGTAATTAAAATTTTCTCACTTACAGGTGAAGAAATGAAATCAGTTTCTTTAACAGGAAAAGGAAAAGGTACAGTTGAAATTAATGGTGGCAGCTTCCAGGCTGGCACTTATACTTATCAATTAATTGTTGATGGTAAATCAATTGATACTAAAATAATGGTATTAACAAAATAATAAATACTAATTTTCAGTATAAAAGCGGGAGATCATCTCCCGCTTTTTTTATGCAAAAAAATATGCTCCTTTGTAACAAAGAACAATTATTGCTAAGAAAATACAATTAATAAACTTATATGCAGGCAAGCACCTCAAGAGTGGAAGCATTTAGCGATGGAGTTATGGCTATAATTATTACGATCATGGTTCTTGGTCTTAACTTACCGGCATTTAATAAGGATCAAACTACATCTGCTATTTTGGATCATGTAACTGATTTAATTTCTTATTTCAGTGCTTATGTGGTGAGTTTCACAATGATAGGAATTTTGTGGACCAATCATCATCATCTTTTTCACCTGTTAGAAAAAACAAACGGATATCTTTTAGCACAAAATCTTTTTTTTCTTTTTTGGATGAGCCTGATTCCATTTGGTACGGGTATTATGGGATCAAGCCCGTTACTTCCAGTATCAACTGCTTTTTATGGATTTATTATGTTTATGACTACACTCTCTTTTGCATTCATGCGTTCGTACACAATAAAAAAACACCTGGTGCATACGGATATTCAAAGAGAAATTACAAAGAAAATATACAAGGTATCGGTAAGGGCCAGAACTATGAGTTATATAGCAGCAGGTGTTTATTTTTTATCCATTCCTTTGGCTTTTGTAAGTGTATATATTTCTTACGCTTGCTTTATTATTCCAATTATATTTTTCATATTACCCGATGGTATTGACAATGAGAAATTGGGAGAAAAAATGATTGAAAAAAATAGTTGATACATATCTGTAGTTTAATAATAATTCAGGAATTTTTGTTCAAAACCCTTTTTAATCGCATTCCGCTTCGATAGTATGCAGCAAAAACTTATACACTATTTTATTGTTTACATTTTTTTAGTGCGAAAAAAATAATAACTACATTGCAGTAAATAAAATCTGTTTATTATGATGCAGCATATAAACACCAGTGAAGAATTACCTCGCCTGGATAAGAGCGATCTTGAAAGCAAAACCGGAATTTGGGTATGCCTTCTTGAGAAAAATATAAATGTGTTAATGCCTGTTCCCGCCCAGATAGACTTAATTTATAAAAGCGGATACATAATTGACTGTAATGATGCATTTGCAAAAATGTATGGATTTACTACAGCAAGTGAAATGACCGGGAAAAAATTGCAGGATTTTTTTTTATACAACGAACAGAATCTTGAATTGCTTACATCTTTTATTACTTCCGGATACAATCTTTCAGGTGTTGAATCTAAAGAGATGGATGCAGAAAGAAGAATTGTATATTTTATAAATACTATAAAAGGTATTTTAATAAATAATACACTTATTGGCGCAAAGGGTGAGCAGGAAATAAAAATTTAGCTACTGTTGTGAAACGTATTATATTTTTATGATCTTGCTGCGCATTATTATTTCCTTATCGCTAAAGATGGCAGCTATATATACACCGTTTTCAAGATCATTTATAGAAAATTGTAAACCACTTTTTCCATTTTCCACATCAAATGATTTTACTAAAATTCCATCTGTAGTAAATATTTTAACCTTTAAATTATTTCCTAATTTTTCATTTAGCGGAATATAAACATCGCCTTTTGTAGGATTCGGGTAGGTCATACCAATAAGAATTTCCTGGTCCGGCCCGTCCATCATGGTTACTGTGCCTGTTGCACCGCATTCACTTATCTTTTCATCCACTTCCGGCATATTTTCAGTGAGGGGCCAAATATCCCAGGAAATGCTTTTATCCGGGCATATTACTGAATATGTAGGGTATCCGGAAAAAGTAAAATTATCAGCATAAGATCCTATTACATTATAACCCCCGCCTTCAATCCCTGAAACAGGATATTCAATTCCGTATTCCTCAACAAATGGTTCTATATAGGCATGGTCATCAATATCACTGAAAGCCCAAAATACTACGTCTGCATTACCGCCTCCCCATGTTGTATATAATTCTTCAAAATCTGGTGTCCAGTATTGGCAGGGGGCACAATCAACGAAAAAGAAATCGAGCACAACAGTTTTCCCTTCAGCAAGCGTTTCGTATAAATTATATTCATTTCCGTTAATATCAGTAAATGTAAAATCGGGGGCGGTTTGAGCAGTTGAAATGCTACCAAGTAAGGAAAAAATAAAAAGTGGAAGTATATTTTTCATAAATAATGTTCTTCAAAGTTACGGTAGCGAATAACGCCGGCTGTCTTAAATAATTTTATTTTACTGATTTTTTACAAGTTTATGATAATTAAATTACAATTGACATGCACTAAACCGAATAATAAAGTTTGATGTACAGATTTTAATGATAAAATAAAATATATTTTGATCATATACTTATTGTACTCAATTTATTATTTGCCATCCCTAATTAGGTACTTATTATATAACACTCATTACTCATAGTATATTCGTTATTCTCTTGCCGAAACTTTTCTATATTTGCACCCGCCTGCAAAAAAAGGCAGGCCTCATTATTAAGCTTAAAACATAAATATCTACTAACATGCAGGGAAAAGGATTAGTTAAGTTCTTTTTAGTTGTTTTGACCATTGTTTGTCTTTATCAACTTTCATTTACCTGGGTTGCAAACTCAGTCGAAAAAAAGGCACAATCACATGCCGAGACAAAAGTTGACCCCACACTTCCGCAGGAAGCAAAAGAAGAAGCAATTGCAGAATTGCGCAGTGATTATCTCACTGAACAATCAAACAAGAATATTTATAACATTGGTATTGCAAAATACAATTATACCGAAGTAAAGGAAAGAGCATTAAACCTTGGCCTTGACTTACAGGGAGGGATGAGTGTGGTTTTGGAAGTCTCCAAGTATGACCTTATTAAACAAGCGGCAAACAACCCCAAAAATCCTGATCTTATTGCTGCCCTTGATAAGGCACGAATAGAGGAAGCAAAAGGGAATGGAGACCTGATTGATTTGTTCGCACAGTATTATGAAGAAAGAAAGCCAGGTTCACAATTAGTTACTTTATTTAAAAGCCAGGACAATTCAGAATTGGAAGCAACTGCAACAAATTCTGAAGTGGTAAATTTCCTGAAAGAAGCAGCTAAAAGCGGTTTTGATGCTACTTTCACAAAGCTTCAGCAGCGTATTGATAAATTTGGTGTTGCTGCACCTTATCTGAGTAAGCAGGAAAATACCGGGAGGATATTAATTGAATTACCAGGTGTTGATAATCCAAAAAACGTTCGCCAGTTATTACAATCAACTGCTAACCTGCAGTTTTGGGAAACCTGGCAATATGGTGAACTTGCGGATAAAATACAGGAAGCCAATTCAATATTAAAAGGTTTAGAGGAAGCTGGTTCTGAAATTATATCTCCTATTGATACATCATCCTTAACAATTGTGGATGATACAACAACAACTGACACATCGGGATCACTTGCAAATGAGGATGATAATTCTTTATTATCAGATATTGATACAAATTCTTTGTTAAATGATACTTCAGGAGGCTCATTAACCGAAGACTCAGCAGATGTAAATACCGGTCCGCTTGCAAAAGTACTAACTATGCCGCAAAGTGCAGGTTCAATCCTGGGTTATGTAAACAAAGCAGATACTGCACAATTGATGGATTATTTAAGAAAAGAAGAAGTGAGGTCAGTATTTCCGTCAAATATTATTTTTATGCTGGGCGCCGAAGTATTTATTGACCCCACAAATAAAGAAAAAACAGACTTATATGAACTGTATGCAGTAAAACCGAAACTTGAAAGTGATGAACCGTTATTGGAAGGGGATATTATTAGAAATGCCGCACAAACTTATGATCAGACCAACGGAAGGGTACAGGTTACAATGAGCATGAAAAGCGATGGAGCAAAACAGTGGGCAAGAATTACGGAAGAAAATATAGGTAAATCAATTGCCATCGTATTGGATAACAGGGTATATTCTGCTCCTACAGTAAATGATAAGATCAGCGGGGGAAGCTCTGTAATTTCCGGAAATTTTGATGTTAATGAAGCCCAGACATTAGCAAATATTCTTGAAACAGGAAAATTGCCTGTGCCTTCAAGAATTGTACAGGAAGATATTGTTGGCCCTTCTTTAGGGGCTGAATCTATAAGGGATGGTATCATTTCTATGATAGTAGGATTAATATTAGTTGTCATTTTCATGGCAGTTTATTATTCCACTGCGGGTTTAATAGCTGACCTTGCATTGTTTGCAAATATTTTCTTCATATTCGGTGTGCTTTCTTCTATAGGTGCAACACTCACATTACCGGGTATTGCAGGCTTAGTTTTAACCATGGGTATGGCGGTGGATGCAAACGTAATTATTTACGAAAGAATACGGGAGGAACTTGCTAAAGGAAAAAGCACCCTCAAAGCCATCAGCGATGGGTATAAAGGTTCTTATTCGGCCATCATTGACTCACATGTCACCACCTTTATTATAGGATTGATATTAAATGAATTTGGTTCAGGAGCTATTAAAGGTTTTGCAATAGTGCTTATGATCGGTATCATCTTCTCTTTATTTACAGCAATATTTATAAGCCGACTTATTCTGGATTGGATGGCAAGAACGGATAAGCCTATCCGCTACTACACAAGATTTACTGAAGGCGCCTTTAAAAAAGTGAATTTCAAATTCCTTCAAAAAAGAAGATACGGATATATCTTTTCCGGGATAATTACAGTGATTGGTTTGATTGCAATTCTCACAAGTGGATTTAATTATGGTGTTGAATTTCAGGGAGGACGAAGTTATACGGTAAAATTTGAAAACTCCATTAAAGCTGAAGAGGTAAGAGATGCATTATCAAAAGATTTTGATCCTGCTATACAGGTAAAAACTTTTGGCAGCAGCGATAAATTAAAAATTACAACAACTTATTTAATTGGTGATGCTGACCCAAATGCAGATAGTCTTGCAGCAGTTGCTTTATATGAAAAACTGCAGCCCTTTTATCCACAAAAATTGGATTATAAAACATGGGACACAGATTATAAGCTAAGTCAAATGAAGGTGGAACCCACCATTGCAGAAGACATTAAAACCTCTGCGCTTAAGGCAATTATTATAGCTCTGCTCTGCACATTTATTTACATTTTTATAAGGTTTAGAAGGTGGCAGTTCGGGCTTGGAGCCGTTATCGCATTAATGCATGATGCGTTTATGACGCTTGCTATGTTCTCCATATTAAAAAATGTTATGCCTTTCACATTACAACTTGATGAAACATTTGTGGCGGCCATTCTTACCATTATTGGTTATTCAATTATGGATACAGTAGTTGTGTATGACAGAATAAGAGAGTTTTTGAGAGAGTCTCATTCAGGAACACTTGTAGAAACATTCAACTCAGCTATTAATCAAACTTTGAGCAGAACGGTAATTACATCCGGTGTTACCATATTATCCATTCTTGCTATCCTGTTTTTCGGAACAGAGAACATCCAGGGATTTGCATTCGCAATGGTAATTGGTATCGGCTTCGGAACATATTCGTCTGTATTTATTGCTTCGGCTCTAACAGTTGACTTGTTTAAAAAAGAACATCACGAAAAACAGATAACTGTTACAATGAAAGGAAAATAATAAGCATCCCTTATTAAAAATTAAAACGCCGTGAGTAAGAACTCTCCGGCGTTTTGTTTGAATACAACCACTACTCTGAATATATTTTATGGTGATAATTTATACATTCAGTGTATTGGTTTATTTTGCATCTTTTAATTTTTCTTCACACTGTTCAGCATGTGTCAGATGTGATTTTAATGTTACCAATGTTGCATTTGCCCAACTGGTAATATCAGGATCATCTGAATCTTTAGCTGCTTTTTCAAATTTATCAATTGCATCTTTATGACCTTTCACCATCATTTTTGCATATTCTTTATCAAATTCAATCCCTTCTTTTTTCATCAGTCCCTCACGGTCTTTCATGCTTTCATCTGTAAGTTGGGTTGGTACAACTATTCCTTTTTTCTGTGCCATGGCTGCAACCTCTTTTGATGCTTTTGTATGATCTAAAATCATCATATCCGCAAGGTGTTTAGTATCTTCCATTGTTGCTTTTGTTAATGCAAGTTCACCAAGTGAAATTTCTTCCAAACTTATCGTTGTTGCATCAACCAGGAAGTCTGCGTCCTTTTCAGTTTTTTTTCCAAACTTATCTTCGTTTATATCTTCTGCGACTTCGGCCTGATCTTCATTGTTTTTCGTATCCTTACAGGACACAAAAAGCGCAACAGCAGAAACTGCCATGAATAAATTTTTAAACGATCCCATATTAATATTTTTAAAATAGTTAATGTTATTTTGATAGTAAATAAAAATATGCCATTATATTAAAGCCCATAATTGCTTCATTAACCATAAACATCATAATATTAAAGAGGCATTATTTCCCCAAAATGGTTTAAGAATGCCTTTTTAGACCTTGTTCATAACCATTATTATTCAATTTTAATTTAGAAGAACAACCTAATTATATTTACAAAATGACTGTCCCTGAAATTATACAACACAGGTTATTGAATCAGCAAATTGCAGAAACAATATATAAGAAACCGGAAGAAATAGTTTCTTATATGGCAGCCATGCAGGCGCAGGAATTTGCTATGGCAAAATGGGCCATAGGATTACGTCTGCCTAAAATATTTGATAGTGATGTTGAACAAGCATTTAATGACGGGAAAATTTTGCGCACACATCTTATGCGCCCTACATGGCATTTTGTTGCTCCTGATGATATCAGGTGGATACTTTTATTAACCGCTCCAAGGGTGCATGCAATAAATGCCTTTATGTATCGCAAGCTTGAATTAGATAAAAAAATATTTAATCGTTGTAATGATATTATAATAAGATCACTTGAAGGAGGAAAACAATTAGTAAGAACAGAATTAAATAAAATATTTAAAAAGAAAAAAATTATTGCTGATGGATTAAGGCTTGGTTATATATGCATGTATGCAGAATTGGAAGGCATTATTTGCAGTGGTGCAAGAAAGGGAAAACAATTTACCTATGCACTGCTTGAAGAAAGAGTGAAACCTGTAAAACAAAAAAACAGGGAAGAAGCACTTGCAGAACTTTGTAAAAGATATTTTATAAGCAGAAGCCCCGCTACATTAAATGATTTTGCTATCTGGTCGGGTTTAACAATGAAAGATGCAAGAGATAGCATTGCAATGAATGGTTCAAAATTTCAGCATAAGACAATACAGGGAAATGCGTACATTATAAATCCTCTTGAAACAAAAAATATAAATAAATTACAAAAAAATTTTCTCATGCCTGATTATGATGAATACGGAATGAGTTATAAAGACCGTTCAGCCATATTCAGCAAAAAAAACAAACCGTCTGCGGATGCTTCCAATCATATGTTAATAATTGACGGAGTAATTGAAGGAACATGGAAACAGGAAATAAAAAATAAAAAAATTATAGTTGAAACAAATCCATTTGCACCTTTAAATAAAATAAAACAAGAGGAAGTGAATAAAGCTGTAAAAAAATATATAACGTTTTTTAATCAATAACTCTTAAATAAATATAAAACCAATATGCTACTATTAAACTTTACACCTTTTCCAATAGTTGAAACTGAACGCCTTATTTTAAGACAATTACAAGCAGATGATGCCGGTGCAATTTATTCTTTGCGCTCCGATGAAAGAGTAAATGAATTTATTGACAGACCAAAAACAACTACCATCTTACAAGCTGAAAAATTTATTGACAAAATAAATACAGCCATCAATAATAATGAATCGTTATATTGGGCTATTATATTAAAAGAAAAAAATGTATTGATCGGAACAATTTGTTTATGGAATATTTCAAAGGAAAATTATACTGCAGAAATAGGATATGAATTAAATCCCCATTACCAGGGAAAAGGATATATGCAGGAAGCGTTATCAAAAGTTATTGAATTCGGGTTTTCAATTATGCAATTGCAAACAATAGAAGCATATACGCATGCACAAAATAACAGGTCAGCAAAATTGCTGGAAAAAAATAATTTTAAGAGAAACCTGGACGCAGAAAATAATCAGAATCAAGAAGTAACAAATGAAGTTATTTATTCTTTAGAAAAAAAAAATAAAACAATTACACTCAAATAAAAAACCGTCTCTTAAAAAGGAGACGGTTTTTTTTATATAAATTATATCAAAAAATTATCTCGCCACTTTAAATTTACCTGCATATAAATAATCGCCTGCATCTGTCATTCGGAACATATATATTCCTGCAGCGTAATTGGCAACATTTATAGTATTCAATCCTGATTTTATTTCAATAACGTCCACCTTATTTCCTGCAAGATCGTATAATTCGATCAGTGCATTTGTTTTTAACGGGTTATAAATATTGATAAAATCATTTGCAGGGTTTGGAAAAATATTTGGTTTTATTCCTGAGCCTGCAAGATCATCAGCAGAAACAAGTCCTGTTAAAGCAAGATCATCAACATGCAGAACTGATCCCGGTATCGCAGAATCAAATCCACCTGAAGAAGTAATTCCGATGAGAATTGTATCTGGTATTTCAGGAACACCATAAGTAATCGTTATTTCAAATAATGTATAAGTTGAAACAGCAACATCACTTCTGAATTCGCCACCTCCTATTATAACACCATCTTTTTTTGCAGCCACTGAAATATTAAAGGTATCACCTGCAGCCGGTGCATATTTATAATAACCCATAAACCCATCGGCAGCCACCGAAATGGGAAAGCCACCGATAATGGCAGCAGAAGGCACAGGAGAAACGGAAAATTGAATTTCTCCCAACACTAACGCACCCGGCAAAGTAAGATCTCCTACAAATGGAATAGTAATAGTCTTTGTTGTTAATTCTGCAGCAAATTCGCCTGAATGAGAATCCGTGGTTTTAGCAGTAAGGATTTCAGATACTCCAAAAGCCGGAGCTAATTCATCCGGAGTTGACCAAAAAGGGCCGACAGGAGACTCACCCCCTCCGGTATGTCCAGCTATAGGTGCCCATAATTCAAGGTCGCCATTATCTATTTGTTGTGCAAACCCAATAAATGGGGCTATAGAGAGGATTGCAGTTGTAATTTGTAAACGTAGTTTCATAATCGAATTTGTTTTATAGTTTAAATTATTTTGATACAAATATAATTATTCGGTTGAAACGGAACCTTTAATATCTTATCTATTTTTTCCACTGTGTTATGTGTTGTAAAAATAAATCAATCAAAATCCCCTGTACTTGTCATTCTGAAAACACTTGCGGCTACAGCGGCACCAATGCATGGACCAACAATATGTATCCAGATGTCTGTCCAGTTTTTTGCAAATACATTATGGCCTATGCTCACAGCTGGGTTAAACGCACCGCCAGAAATACTTCCAACCGACACTGCACCAACTAAAACTGTAAACCCTATTGCCAAACCATAAAAAGAATTGCCGGCATTACTTTTTGCGGTTGCTACATTTAAAACAACTGAAGCTAAAGCGAATGTGAAAAGAATTTCCGCAGCAAGAGCTTCCACAACTGTTCTTCCGGCACCAACTGCAACTGGCGTAGCAGCATCATTTAGCCAGGTAGATATTCCTGCACCAATTAACGCCCCTGCAATTTGTGCTGCCCAATATTGAAACATTTCACCAATGGTAATTTTTCCTCTCAGGAGTATCGCCAATGAAACTGCAGGATTATAATGCGCCCCGCTTATATGTCCGCCCATGTAAACCAATGCCATTAATCCAAAACCAATTGCAATGGCATCGCCGGTTAATCCTATAATCACAACAAGGAACATAGTTCCGATAAATTCTACGATCAATTTTTTCATATCAAGAGTTTTAAGTTGAAACAAATGTTGAAAAATTATCCGGTTAAACCAAATGAACATGTGTATAAAGTTTATGTTATCACATGCGGATATCTATTTTTGACCTTCGTTAAAGAATATAATTAAATAATATGAAAATAGAAGTGGGAAAAACAGCGCCTGATTTTACATTGTACAATTCAGATAAAAATGCAATAACCCTGAGCGATCATCACGGGAAAAATGTGTTATTATTATTTTTTCCTTTTGCATTTACAAGCACCTGCACAAAGGAGCTTTGCGCTATGCGGGATGATATTACTACGTACAATAATTTGAATGCAGAAATTTTCGGGATATCAGTTGATTCACCTTATGTATTGAAAAAATATAAAGAAGATCAGAATTTGAATTTTAATCTCTTGAGTGATTTTAATAAAAGCGTTTCTGATATTTACGGTTGCCTGCAGGCTGAATGGGGTATGCAATTAAGAGGTGTATCAAAACGAGCTTCTTTTGTAATTGACAAAAATGGAATTGTGCGCTACGCAGAAATTTTAGACAACTCAGGTGATCTTCCGGATTTTGACGCTATAAAAAATGTACTGGAAGGATTAGTTACAAGGTCGCAGGGTTAGAAAGGTTTGAAGGTTCTGATTTGTTGATTTTTTTTGTTTCGGCTTTTTTATTTTGAATTTGTTTCGTGTTTCGAATTTAGTGTTTCGAGTTTCAACTTTTATTATGTTCAACATTCGTGTCTACGGCTTATTGATAAAGAGCAACCATGTTTTAATTACTGATGAAGAAGTAAAAGGGAACATGATTACAAAATTTCCCGGTGGCGGATTGGAATTTGGCGAAGGAACGATTGACTGCCTGTTAAGGGAATTTAAAGAAGAATTAAACCTTGAAATAAAAATAACCAAACATTTATATACAACAGATTTTTTTGTTCAATCTATTTTTAAAGAAAACGAACAGGTGATCAGCATTTATTATTTAGCGGAAGAAATACATCCTGTTAATACACTGCAATCTTTTCCATATATTCATGAAAATAAGCAAAACTTTTACTGGGTAAAATTAAATGCTTTAGATGCAGAAAAGTTTTTCTTCCCTATTGATAGGGAATTAATAAGAAGGATTAAAGAAAATATAATATCTCTTTAATCCTTCAATTTTTATACAAATTAAATTCTCACAAACTTTCTTTTCTTTTGCTGAAAGTATAAAAGAAAAGCTATAGAAGAACCTATTAGCAACAACGGCCAGATATTAGCCAACCCAATAAGAATAGACAAAATGATCTGCCAGCCATTTTGCAATCCATGTTTAAATTTTTCACCAAAGGTTATTACTTTTAATTCAGCAAGCACAACGGGTGGCGGGTAAAAAATGATAGTAAGTGAACTGAAAGATGTTTTATCTGTAAGATAATTTATGTGCCCCTGAGCACTTTCAATTTGCTGCCGCACATTCGTGAGCTCAGCTTCCACCTTCAGCATTTCTTCAATATTTTTTGCCTGCTTTAATAATTCAAAATATCTTGCTTCCACAGTTTGCATAGCTTTTATTCTTGCTTCAGTATCAATAAAATCTTCTGTAACATCTTTTGTAGTGATATTTTTTTTATCAAACTCACCCGCATTGGATGAAATTGCAGATAAAAAAGTATCAAAATTTTTGGCAGGAACTTTTACAGTAATAACATGCTCTTTTCTTTCTGACACTTCACGGATATTTTCTGATCCGATATATCCGTTTACTTTAGTAATTGTTTCTTTAATAAATTTTTCTGTTGCAATAATATCTGAAGTCTGAAAAGCAACTTCTCCCTCTTTAATTATTTTTCTCTGAAGGTTATAATTTGCTTCTTCAGACTCTACTGCAGATTGGCTTTGGCTCACCGGAGTAATAATAGATTTAAATTGTTCCTCATCTGAATTTTGTTCCTGAGAGTTTGTACTGCATGCAGCAACAAATATTGTTAAACATGCAAAAAGGATTGATGTAAATTTCATTTTAAGTGTTTTTAGATTGTTAGAAAATAAATTGCTGTGATGATTTCACAACAACACAGGAAAAGGATTCTTCATATTAATGCAGTGTAAATGAATGTAAAACAAAATGAAAAAAATCCAAGCTTATGGTAGAGACATTTGGAAATAAAAACTTTTTAAGTTGTACTCTTTTAAAACAAAAATTCCCTTTGGTCAGAGGTATATCTATAGCGTAATTTTGCGTTCAATGAAATTACTCTCAACTGTTTTTTTCATCAGTGGCTTATTCCTGATCCTGTTTATGACCTGTAAACAAAATTCTGCTCATGTTAATGAAGAACCGGTTTTTTATTACACATCATCAAAACCCATTACAAGGTGGTGGTGGTTCGCAACTGAAATAAAAAAACCCGATATTAAATCTCAGCTCGACTGGATGAAAGAGATGAATTTTGGCGGTGTGGAGATCTGCTGGTTATATCCATTATATCGATATCAAAAAATGTATGCTGAAAATTACAACCGCTATTATCCCATTGATACATCTGCTCAAAAATGGCTTAGTCCCGAATGGTCAGAGATGGTTGCTTATACAAAATCTTATGCTGACTCTATCGGATTATCCTGTGATTTTACTTTTGGAAGTGCATGGATCATCGCTGCAACCTATATTGATAAAGCACATAGTACACAAATTTATGGTGATACTTCTTTCAGGCAGGCTCTCACCTATGCATGGACTTATCCTGACACACAA
>JACMJP010000061.1 GCA_014380545.1 Chitinophagales bacterium
AAACTCATTCAATCTGTAGTGATACAGGAAATGCTGCATCTTGAACTGGTTTGTAATATCAGTAATGCGCTTGGATACTCTCCCTGTTTTAATCCACCTGTTTATGATGCAAATAAAAATATTCCTTTTATTCATCCTAAAAAAAAGATATTGCCGTTTCGTTTGCGGGGATATATTTGTAAACCCGGTGCATTAAATGCATCCACATTAAAATTTTTTTGTGCTATTGAATTGCCACATGAAAAAAGCAGCATCGTTTGGGAAAAACAAAAAACATATCACTCTATTGCAGATATGTATGCAGCTTTGGAAGAAGGAATAAAACATTTGTGGAATACATTTTATGTTGGTGATGCACTCAACACTAAACAAAAAAATTCTTTTGGGGAATATCATAATACGAACGGAAGAAATCATGGCTTTAGCCAGGAAGTGAATTCTGCAGAAACGGCTTTAAAAGCAATTGATGCCATTGTAGAGTAGGGAGAAGGAGCAGATAGAAAATATGTGCGTGCTGATTTTCGTCCTCCTAAACTTGAAGAAGGAAAAGAATTTCACTCCGGATGGTTTAAAGGAGATATGAGTCACTATCATAAATTCAGTACACTGCTTTATCATCACAAAAAATTACCGGAAGTTTATCCTGTTTATGATACTAAAGAAGTTTTTAATGAACAACTGCATCTTGAAAATGAATATAAAAGTTTTCTCCGGGAAATGAATAAAAGTTTTAGTACTGACGGACCGGAAATGACGCAACAATTCACACATAAAATGTTCGGGCTTGCAAGTGCAATAATTGCTGTGTGGCAAAAAGGCGCCTGCCCTCAATTTATTATCAGGTAAATTTTATATGCGTTTCTGTTTCAGCAGGGTTCTTTCACCATTAAAATATATATGCAGAAAAACCTGCGCTTTATTATTTGAAGTTTCCGTTCTTTTTTATTACAACTCATTCTTCCATTGCAAAAGCCATCATCTTATCAAGGCTCATCTTTGCACCTGCTTCCCATGCGGAAGAAAATATTTCTGCTTCCATTTGTTGCTGAATATTATTTTTTGCATCCACAATAATTGCCTGCAGATCGTCCCACACAGGTAAATGTGTTGTATTGCGTAAATTTTCAACCGCACCAAATAATGTTACTGCATGCATAAATTTATTTTCATTTATGGAAACAAGTGCCCATATTTCCAGGCTCCATGCAAGGGCTTCATAAAAGTGTAAGCTCTGGCTTAATAAAATGCATTCCCGCAAATAATTTTTTGCATCCGCATTTTTTTCCATTACTTCACAAAGTGCAAATCCGCTTAAGCAAATAATAACCGATATTTCATTATTATCTTTTTTTGCAAGGGCTATGCTCTCTTTATAATATTCTTTCGCCTCAGCTAAACGGTTCTCATCATAAATTGCATTTCTTCCAAGTCCGCTTAAGGTAAGGCTGATGCCTGTATTTGAATTAAGCTTTTTATATTTTTCCAAACTTGTAAGCAAACATTCATCTGCTTTTTTATATTGTTTTAATATGGTTGCAACAACCCCTGTTATAAGCAATGCATTTGCAGTTAATTCATCATCGTTTTGCGATTGTATAAGATCAAAATGTTTTTCCAGTGAAACGTTATATGTTACAAAATCTCTTTGAAGGAATGCCATAATACCCACATTACAAGCAAGCACTGAAAAGGTGTGATCTGTAAATGCATCTTTATTTTCATTGTTTGCATCCCACACTTTTTTAAGCCATGTATATCCTTCCTTTGTGTGCGCATTCACCCACCAGAACAACCATAAATTCATGGAAATATCAGCTACTTTTTCCCACTGGTGTTTTGCCATCAGAAATTCCATTACCTGCCTGATATTAATGTGCTCCTTTTCCAAAAGCATTAATGTTTCTGATTGATTGACATTTGTATTCTGTAATTTAAATGCATTTAATGCACAGTGATAATAATCTGCCTGCATTTGTTTTAATACATCCACCCTTTTCTCTTCTTTTATTTTTTCCAGTGAAAATTCCCGCACACTTTCCAGCATTTGAAAACGCACCTGCATTTCTTCATCCTGTTTATTCAGTAAACTTTTATTGATGAGTGAATTTAATAATAGAAGAACATCTTCCTGCAGATCAGCTCCTATATATTCCGCAGTGTGCAATAAACAACCACTATTAAATAAACTTAAACGCAACATGAGTTCCTGCTCATCTGCAGTAAGCAGATCAAAGCTCCAGTCAATAGTGTTGCGTATCGTTTTTTGCCTTTCAGGTATATCCCTGAAATTTCCTTTTAATACATCCAGCCTGTGATCTAATTTTTGTAATAGTAATTGCGGGCTCAGCAAATTAATTTGACCTGCAGCAAGTTCAATTGCAAGTGGCAAACCTTCAAGGCGATGACATATATTAAATATAATATTTTTGTTTTGCGTATTTATTTCAAAAGCAGGCTGCAGTGCTTTTGCTCTTTTAATAAATAATTCCACCGCAGGCGGATATATATTTTGTAATTCCGCATTTTCATCTTTAAATGTATCCCGCAAAGCAGGAACAATATATACTTCTTCAAATGATAAAGACAATCTTTCACGGCTTGTAACTATAATTTTTAAATTGGGTGTAGCATATAGCAGGTCATCAATAATAGATGCTGCTTCTATAACCTGTTCGAAATTATCAAGTACCAGTAAAAAGTTTTTATCCTGCAAAAACAATTTTAAGCTGTCAAGAACATTTGCTGATGAAACTTTAATGCCGAGATTATAACAAATTGTTTCCGCTACAAGCGTATGATCTTTAACAGGCGCAAGCGGAACATAAGCAACACCATTAATAAAATTATCTGCCAATACTCTTGCAGATTCTATTGCAAGCCTTGTTTTGCCAATACCGCCGGGGCCCAATAAAGTGATAAGCCTGTGCGATTCATCCCGCAATACGGTTGTGATATGTTCTATACATTTTTTTCTGCCAATTAAAGCATTTGGCGCTGCAGGTAATGAATTAAATGTTTTTGTATTCGCAATATTATTTTGCAGTGTTAAATTAAAGCGTTCGGTTAATAATATTGCGAGGTCATTTAATATAAGGCTGCTCAATTCATTTGCATCAGAAAATGTTTTGTAAGAAACTTTATCATCCCGCTGAATTTTTTTCAACAGCTCAGACAAACGCTCTTCCCGGTCGCCGCTGCTTTTTTTAATATAAATAAGTTTTGGCAACGGATCTGAAAGATTATATTCATCTTCTAATCCTGAAACAGTTTCTTCCGGTGCTACCCATCCGTAACGATTCCAGTAAATGCCAACGAAGATCTGGCTTTGTGCAAGGTATTCACGATATAAGTCTCTGGGGGCATGCGGCCTTGCGCCTAATTCAAACATTACAGGAATTAAATGGATGTTTTGAATTGCTTTTTTTACTGCATCTCTTTCTTCTGCAAGTTCCTGTAATGTTGAGCTTACAAAAACACGAAGTCGCTGGTCAGGAGTGAGAATAGTTGTTGAAGTTTCCATTATTTAATTATTAATGAGAGTGTAATTAATTTTTTAAAGTGTTCCCGCAGATTTCGCAAATCAACGCAGATTAAATTCAGCGTTAATCATCGCAATCTGCGGGAGATATTTTTACCATGAGGTTGGTGAAAAATAAGTTGGATATTCATCAGACGGATCGAAACGGATAACTAAATATTCTTTTCCGTAATCGTCTGCTTCAAAAGTGTAGTAAAATGTTTGTGTTTGTAATTCACTTTTTTCTGCGTCTCTATCGAAATTATATTGTGGGGTACAGTTATAAAATCCACGATAATTTCCTTCGTCAGGCGTAAGCGTAAATTGTCCGGGTGTATCCCAGTCAACAGTTCCTTTTGTATAAGTGAAAGCTTCTGTTCTACAGCCATAATTATTTGCTACTGCAATAAAATACATTTCATATTCACCATTGTCATTAAAATCGAATGCAACAGACATTTCAAATGCATTTCCCTCATAACTTCCATCGTAATTCCAATATTCAGTCATAGAGAAAGTACCGTAAAGCCATTGACCTACCATTTCGTCAGGGGCATCAGAAAAGAATTTTTCTTTTTTACAAGATGTGAAAGAAATAATGGAGATAAGAATAATAATTAAATTTTTCATAATTGTTTTTTTATTGATTGTTTTGATGCTGTAAAATTGTAGCGAACTTATTCTGCAGGAAAGGTGAAGATGTATGAATTGGTATTTTTATAAGATGAATTGCAGAAATTGGATTCTTCAACTATACCTCTGAGCAAACGA
>JACMJP010000062.1 GCA_014380545.1 Chitinophagales bacterium
CAATGGGGAAGCGGAACAAATATTCCGTTTGAATCCTCACTCATGATTGCAGGTGCAAATCAGGAAACATTACTCGAAAATAAATATACTAGAGCGGTTGGATTTTTTCCTGAAAACTGGACAACATTTAGCGAAACCACTAATCATTTTCATGCAGGTGGCGGATTAAATTTGAGAGGATATGCAGGATATTTTGTTGCACAGCAAGGGAGAGACAGTACTATTTATGCAGTTTATTCAGGAACAAGTGGAGCAAGCATAAATGCAGAACTTGAATTTGACAGGTTAATAAATAAACGCATCCTCAAATTTATTCAAATGACACCTTATTTATTTTTTGATGCAGGTTCAATGGTGTATGAAGAAGCAAATGGAAAAAATTATTTTTCCGATATCAGGATGGATGCAGGAATAGGTTCCACATTTAGTTGGACATGGTGGGGGCAATTAGAAGATATAAAACCATTTACTGTAAGAATTGATCTTCCTCTATTTTTAACCCGTCCCCCGTTTGAAGAAGTAGATTATCTGATGTTTAGATATATTATTGGAATTAACAGGGCTTTTTAGTAATTCAATCTTCATTTTATTTGCAATTAAATATTATCCCCCATATGGGGAGATTATTACTCATTAGCTTTTAATTATTAAATTTTATTTATGAAACTACTGCTGTACAGACAGGAAATTGTGTTTCCTGAGGTATAAAACTCTTCACTGAATTACAAGCACAGAAATTGTCAATTCTATCATACTGTAGTTGCTCGGCAACATAATTCAAAATTAATGAGCTTAAAAAAAAGAGAACACATAACCACCAAAGGTTTAGATGATTATTTTCTCGGGATTTATAATGCCTTTAAATTCGTACGCCTTTTTTTCAGGGAAGTTTTTAAGCCGCCATTTGAATTTAAAGAAATTATCAGGCAATGTTATGAGATAGGATACAAATCTCTTCCACTCATTACATTAACAGGCTTTGTAACCGGTATTGTCTTCACTAAACAATCCCGGCCTTCGCTGGTAGAATTTGGCGCAGCCTCCTGGCTTCCCGGTTTAATTGCAATAGCAGTTGTAAGGGCGCTTGCACCATTGGTAACGGCCCTAATATCTGCTGGTAAAATAGGATCAAACATAGGAGCAGAATTAGGATCAATGCGGGTCTCCGAACAAATTGATGCAATGGAGGTTTCAGCTATTAATCCATTTAAATTTTTAGTAGTAACAAGAGTAACTGCCACCACATTAATGATACCTGTTCTCATGATGTATTTTGCTTTTGTCGGATTACTCGGTTCATTTTTAAATGTTAATCAAAACGAACATACAAGTTTCATAGCATTTTTTCAATCAGCATTCTCCCCTATTTCATTTCTTGACGTATTTACAGGTTTATTTAAATCAATTATGTATGGATTTACGATTGGCATGGTTGGCTGTTATAAAGGTTATAACGCAAGCCGTGGAACTGAAGGGGTGGGAAAAGCTGCAAATATGTCTGTAGTTATTTCAATGTTTCTAATTTTTATTGAAGAAATAGTTATTGTTCAAATAAGCAACTGGATAAGAATTGCATAAAGCATATATGGAAAAATTAAATAAAAGTGATATTATAAAAGAGCAGGTTATTTCTATCCAGGGATTATATAAGTCATTTGGTGAAAATTCTGTTTTAAATGGAATTGATCTCACTATACATAAAGGAGAGAATGTTGTTATACTTGGAAGATCAGGCAGTGGTAAGTCGGTATTAATAAAAATTATTGCAGGTTTACTGAAACCAGATAAAGGAATTGTAAACGTACTCGGAATGGATATAGGTTCCATAGATGAAAAACAATTGCTGAAACTTCGATTAAAAATTGGTTTTTCATTTCAAAATAGCGCATTATATGATAGTATGAGTGTTAGAGAAAATCTTGAATTTCCATTGATAAGGAATTCACGGCATTTAACAAAAAAAGAAATTGACCATGCAGTAGAAGAAGTTCTTGAAGATGTGCATTTACATCAAACAATTAATCAAATGCCATCAGAACTTTCCGGCGGACAAAGAAAAAGAATAGGTATTGCCCGTACTTTAATTCTGCGCCCAGAGATCATGTTATATGATGAACCTACTGCAGGGCTTGATCCAATTACCTGTATAACTATCAACGAATTAATTAATGAAGTGCAGGAGCGTTATCACACCAGCTCTATAATTATTACACATGATCTTACATGCGCAAAGGCAACAGGTGATCGTGTTGCAATGCTGCTTGATGGAAGATTTGTTGCGCAGGGAAATTTTGATGAAATATTTAATACGGAAGAAGAAACCGTGAAACAATTTTATGATTACAATTTTATAAATTAAAAATTATGGCAACAAAAAATAAACATGCAATTAGAGTAGGATTGTTCATCTTTATTGGATTGATATTTTTTACAGTAGGTGTTCTTGCTATCGGGAATATTAATAAAACCTTTACAAAAACGTTTTTGATAAAAACAGTTTTTGACGATGTAAGCGGATTGCAGCCAGGAAATAATATATGGCTTTCAGGAGTAAAGATTGGAACAGTGAAAGAAATAAACTTCAATGAAAATACGCAGGTGGAAGTGATAATGAAGATAGAAAAAAAATCGCAGCAATACATTCGTAAAAATGCAAAAGCCAAAATCAGTTCTGAAGGATTGATTGGAAACAAGATCATTGTTATTTCGGGAGGTACGCCTGATTCTGCGCCTGTGGAAAATGGAGATGCACTTCCAATAGAAAAAACATACAGCACAGAAAAAATGATGAATACACTGCAGGAAAACAATATTAATATGCTTACCATAACTGATAATTTAAAGATCATGAGTGAGAAAATGATTGAAGGTCAGGGAACAATAGGTAAATTATTAAATGATGAAACGCTGTATAAAAATCTTGAACATACAGTTGCCACATTAACAAGAGCTGCAGAAAACACCCAGGAACTTACAGCTTCCGTATCAAACTTCACAAAAAAATTAAATGAGAAAGGTGGTTTTGCTAATGACCTTGTTACGGATACAATTATTTTTAATAATATAAGGCAAAGTGTTGCACAATTAAAAGAAGTTATTTCCACTGCCGATGAGTTTGCTAATAATTTAAAAGATGCAAGTGTAGATATTAATAACAATACAAACAGCCCGCTCGGAATATTATTACATGATGAAAAATCCGCTGCCAGTCTCAAGCTTTCTATTCAAAACCTTGAATCAAGTACAGAAAAATTAGATGAGACTATGGAGGCCCTGCAACATAATTTTTTGTTGAAGGGGTATTTTAAGAAAAAAGATAAAAACGATGATACGGAATAATAAAATGGTTATTGTGCGGTTTTTTATAAGGAATCTTTTGAAAAAATAAGTGGTTTTCGCATAGAACATTATTTTCAACAATGCTAACTTTATAGCTTAATTCCTTGGGGAGAATTATGTATATAGAAACCTTCAAAGATATTAAAGGCTGGCAGGATCGGGACACCATGAACCTGATCAAAAAATATTCTAATGAAAATTTGATCCTAAATTGCAGATCAGGCATTAGTTGTAATCCTCTGCATGCTGATAATTTATCCCTCAAGATAACAATGAAAGGAAGAGAATTTTATGGTGTGGAAAATAAAGAAATTGCGGTTGACCCAAAGAGATTTTTTATTGTAAATGCCCAGCAGGAACACAGAAGTTGGGTTGAGTCTGAACAATACGTTGAAGCTCTTACAATATATTTTGCTCCAAAATTTGTGCATAATGTATATGGAAGTATCCTTACTCCGGAAGATAAATTACTTGATGATCCTTTTCATTTAAGAAATTATCCAATATATTTTTTCGAGCAGTTATATCATTTTGACGAACAGATGTTCCATGATATGGCAGTATTCCGAAACAGGCTTGAAAATAAGTTATTATCCCATGAAGACCAGGAACAGCATCTGCGCTATCTGCTTTATCATTTATTATATATTCACAGGAAAGATGTTGTTAAGGAAGTTGAAAAAATGCCTGCTGTAAAAAGATCAACAAAAATTGAAATATATAGAAGGCTGCACACAGCAAAAGATTATATAGAAACATTTTATACAAACAATATATCACTCGAAGAATTATCAGGCATAGCTACCATGTCTGAAAATCAATTGTTGAGGCATTTTAAAAATACATTTCATACAACTCCACACCAATATATTACTAATAAACGGCTTGAATTTGCAAAAGGATTATTAAAAAATACCCGTAAGCCCGTAGGTGAAATAATTTCCATGACAGGATTTGAAGATGTGAGTTCTTTCGGACGTTTGTTCAAAAAACATTTTGCAGTTACTCCTGCTGCTTACAGAAATGCATGTTAAAAATTGGTGATTTTCACATAACTCCTGCCCTCTCTGCAATAGTAATTTTGCTTTATCAATTAAAATAAAAAATAAGCAAGATGAAAAACAAATTTTTATTGATGCTTACAATCATATTGGTTTGTAACGCATCCAACTTATCAGCACAACACATTCTTATTTCAGAAAAGAGAACTACTGAAGAACCAAACATATATCCTGCGGAAGCTGGTACCGATAGCACTGATATATTTTATACGATGGATTCCAACGGTAATATTATTGAGGAAAGAAATATTATATATCCGGCTGATGGCAGAGAACCATTTATAAAAGCAAAAGAAAGAATGAAAGAATTTCCTCAAGGTACCATGAAGGGTGAACTTTGTAAAGTGGATTGCATCAATCAAAATAATTCAGATAATACAGTGCAACAAAAGATGCAGTAATTACGGTTAGTTTTCCTTATACACATTTCCCTGCCGGCGGTGGCAGGGAAATTTTTTTTGCACACTTACAAAAATATTAATTGCTGATAAATACTTTTTTACTGAATACAGAACCATCAGCTATCACTTTAACTATATAATTCCCTTCAGTAAAATATGCAGTATTTAGTTGTATTCCATCCTGATTTAAACTGCTACTGAATACCATTTCCCCAACCACATTGTAAATATTAACTATAGCATTTTCCGGCTTCAGGTTATTTAGCATAATATGAAGTGTGTTGTTTGAAGTATATATTGAAAGTTCTGAGCAG
>JACMJP010000460.1 GCA_014380545.1 Chitinophagales bacterium
GAACATTTTTTAGTATCGCTTGACTCAAGAAGTGAAACAATTGATTCATCTGTTCAGCTTGCTGTGCGCAAAGAAGATTTTACTGTTTCATTATTAAGATTACATGAAACAAATTTTCTTGATACACTGAGAAATAAACTTAGCCTGGGAGTTGATAAACGTAATTGAAATATACTTTATTTTTGTAGAATGATATTAACGCAGGAAGATATAAAAAGTAAATTGAGAGAAATAAAACCCTATTTGTCTGATAAATATTTTGTAAATAAGATTGGATATTTTGGTTCTTATAGCAGAAATGAGTTTAACGAGGATAGCGATATTGATATTTTAGTTGAATTTGTAAAACCTATTGGATGGGATTACTTTTTATTGGAGGAATATCTTGAAAAAATATTTGAAAAAAAAATTGACCTTGTTACCCCAAATGCCCTAAAACCGCAATTGAAGAAATATATTTTAAATGAAGTAATATACATTTGAAAAAAGAAAACCGAAATTGTCTGCTATATATTGAGGATATTGGCTTATCTATACAAAGTATTTTGTCTTTCACAGGAAGTATTACTTACGAAGATTTTTTAAACGATACAAAAACCCGACTGGCAACTGAAAGGGCATTTGAGATAATTGGGGAAGCTGTAAAAAATATTCCTCAAAATATTAAAGATAAATATCCTCAGATTCCCTGGGCAGCAATGAATCGTTTCAGAAATATTGCAATACAGGAATATTTTGGATTGGATTATGAAATCATATGGGATATCATTCAAAATAAATTACCACAAAATTTAAGAGATATTCAATTTATTATTTCTGCAGAAAAACCGCAGCATTAAGTTTCAGTTTTAATATCATGCATAACATCGGTATCACATTATCAGGCGGAGGAGCAAGAGGCATTGCTCATACCGGTGTGCTGCAATGTTTGGAGGATAATGGAATTTACCCGGAAATTATTTCAGGCTGCAGTGCAGGTGCGCTCATCGGGAGTTTATATGCACAGGGTTTACCACCGCAGGAAATATTTCAGTTCGTTGAAAAAAAATCTCTTTACAGTATTGTGAAAATGGGAATGCCAAATAAGGGAATGATGGAATTATCTTATTTCAGGCAAGTACTTCAAAAAAATATTCCGCACGATAGTTTTGAGCAATTAAAAAAACCATTTCATTTATCAGTTACAAATTTATATAAAGGCACTTCCGAAATAATCAGCAGCGGAAAATTAATTGATTATGTAATTGCATCCGCTTCCATTCCCCTTGCATTTAAACCCGTGCATATTGGAAAATATTTATACACAGATGGCGGCGTAATTAATAATTTACCAACTGAGCCTGTTCGCCCGCATTGTAATTTTTTAATTGGCGTAAATGTAAATCCTATAAAATATACTGAGCAGCTTGCAGGCATGTGGGATGTTGGCTTCCGGGTTTTATTTTTAACCCTTATGGTAAACTCAGCAGAAAATAAAAAGGCATGCGATATATTAATTGAACCCGATGTGGAGCAATACACTCTCTTTAGTGTAAACAAAGCAAAAGAATTATACGATCTTGGCTATGCAGCCACAAAGCGCAGCATTCCGCAGCTGAAAGAAAAATTGGCGAAGGCAGCCGGGTCTGGCACTGGGTACACATC
>JACMJP010000461.1 GCA_014380545.1 Chitinophagales bacterium
ATTGAAGCATCTATTAAAAATTTAGCATCAAATTTTACTTATTTTTCAAAAGAAATTTTAATACGTAATAGAGAAAAATAAATCACATATTAGAACAAAGGTTTTTTCCATGGTTGGCATTCTTGCCAACCATTTTTTAATTTAAGCCCCTCCTCCCCATTCCCTATCTTTGGGCAAATTTTAAAAATGAAATTTGCCACCAAAGTAATTCATGCAGGTATAGAACCTGATCCTTCGACGGGAGCCATCATGACTCCTATTTTCCAGACAAGCACCTATGTGCAGAATGCACCCGGCAATCATAAAGGTTATGAATATGCCCGCACACAAAACCCGACAAGAGATGCGCTGCAAAAAAATCTTGCGGCATTGGAAAATGGAACCCATGCAATTTGTTTTTCAAGCGGGCTTGCAGCCACAGATGGTATCATAAAATTATTCAGCAGTGGTGATGAAGTGATTTCTACAAACGACTTGTATGGCGGAACATACCGTGCATTTACAAAAGTGTATGAAAGGTTTGGGATGAAATTTCATTTTACAGATATGACGGATGTAAATAATATTTCTCCGCTCATTAATGCAAATACAAAAATGATCTGGATTGAAACACCAACCAATCCTATGTTGAATATTATTGATATTGCAGCAGTCTGTAAAATCGCAAAAGAAAAAAATATTTTAGTTTGTGTTGACAATACTTTTGCTTCACCCTATTTACAAACACCACTTGATCTTGGTGCAGATATCGTAATGCATTCAGCAACAAAATTTTTAGGGGGTCACAGTGATGTAATTCATGGTTGCGTAATTGTAAAAGAAAAAACCTTAGCAGATAAATTATATTTTATTCAAAATGCAACAGGTGCTGTACCGGGTCCGCAGGATTGTTTTTTAATTTTAAGGGGAATTAAAACTTTACATTTACGCATGCAGCGCAGTTGTGAGAATGCGGAAAAAATTGCACACTTTTTACTTACACAACCGAAAATAGAAAAGGTATATTATCCGGGATTCACTGATCATAAAAATCACGACATTGCAAAAAAACAAATGCGTATGTTTGGTGCAATGGTTTCATTTACTTTAAAGGGAGATAATTTTGAGGAAGCAAAAAGAATTCTATCTTCAACCAAATTATTTTCACTGGCAGAAAGTTTAGGTGGCGTTGAAAGTTTAATTGGTCACCCCGCAAGTATGACGCATGCAAGCATTCCCAAAGAAGAAAGAATGAAAACAGGATTAGTAGATTCATTAATTCGATTAAGTGTTGGTGTGGAAGATGTGGATGATTTAATTGATGATTTAAAAAAAGCGCTGAATTGAAATTGATCAATATTGAGTAACATTAATTAATATTGACAAAATTTAATTCCAAATCAATTCTTCAACTTTAAATAACCTTGTATAAATTTTTAATTAATCAATTATAATGAACCCTTTAATACTATTAGCCATAGCCGTTGCACCTGTACTTGCAATTATCTTATTTGTTTATTCAAAAGACAAAAATGAAAGGGAACCATTCGGTGTTTTGTTTGTAAGTTTTTTGTGGGGATGTTTCAGTGTGGTGCCTGCAATTATTTTAGAAACTCTTTTACCGGGTGTTGTACCGGGCGCATTGGGCGCTTCCATTATTTCTGTTGCTATTTATGCATTTGTTATTGTAGCATTTAGTGAAGAAGCAGCAAAATTTATTTTCTTAAGATATTACGCTTATAAAAAACCATCTTTTAATGAACCCTTCGATGGAATTATTTATGCAGTAATGGTAGGGATGGGTTTTGCAACAATTGAAAATATCATGTATGTTTTTGGTGATGAGGGAGGAATGCAAACTGCTGTTTTAAGGGCATTAACTGCAGTACCTGCGCATGCAACATTTGCTGCAGTAATGGGATATTATGTCGGCCTGGCAAAATTTAATAAAGCAAAAGAAAAAAGTTATTTCCTGCAAGGCATTTTTTATGCAACAGTATTACATGGCTTTTATGATTTCTTTTTATTTCAAAATATTACAGAAGGATTATATATAGGCGCTGTTGTATCCTTAATAATTGGGTTGCGTTTTTCTATGAAGGCAATGCGTATGCATAAACAATATGTAACATTAAAGCATTCCAATGAAAATGACCTTATAGATATGGTTGACCGGAAAGAAACTGTAATTACCAAAGTGGAAGATCATTACACCAAAAATGAAGGTGATTATAAATCGCCGCATAAACCGAAATAATTAATTATCTGCATGCATAAAAAATTAAATACTGAGCAGATAAAAGAATTACTCGACAAAAAAGTTACAGAATTTAATCAACCACATTTCATTTTAAAAGATCCCATTTCCATTCCGCATAAATTCTCCAAATTGCAGGATATAGAAATTATGGGCTTATGGACCTCAGTGCTTGCCTGGGGGCAACGCAAAACAATTATTAATAAGGCAAATGAACTTATTGTTTTAATGGATAATAACCCGCATGATTTCGTCTTACATCATACAGAAAGCGATGTAAAAAAATTCCTCCAATTTAAACACAGGACTTTTAATACAACCGACACTTTATATTTTCTGCATTTCTTTAAAAACTATTATGCAAATCATCATTCATTGGAAGATGCATTTTTGTGCGAAGAATTTAATAAGGATGAGAACACAGAACAAATGCTCAAACATTTTCATAAAACATTTTTCAGTCTGGAAGATTTTCCGCATCGCACAAAA
>JACMJP010000462.1 GCA_014380545.1 Chitinophagales bacterium
AGGACTCAACTTGAATTTAATCATACAAGATGGCTTGTTGGCAGCGATATAAATATTAATGCCTTCGGTTACGCTCAAAAGATAGGTGATGGCGCAATTGGATTAAGCCTTGTGTCGTATGATCTTGGCGAGATACCGGTGACTACCACAAACCTTCCGGAAGGAACAGGTGCTACTTATAAACCAAGAATATCAAACTTTTCATTTGCTTATTCAAGAAAATTTGCAGATTACCTGAGCGGTGGTTTGGTAATTCGTGGTGTTTCAGAAAATATAGCTGATGCAAAAGCCTTCGGTATTGCAATGGATATAGGTATTCAGTATATAACGGGGCCTGCAGAACATCCTGAAAAAATTAAACTTGGTGTTGCATTACGCAACATCGGAACACCAATGAAATATGAAGGTGATGGATTAGCATTTAAAGCTGATGTGCCTGAAGGAACTTATCAATCAACTGTTTTATTCAGAAGTGAAGATTTTGAATTGCCATCGTTATTAACGATCGGGCTGGCTTATGATTTTTATTTTGGTGCGAAAAATCGTTTGACCGCAGTTGGTAATTTCGTATCAAATTCATTTTATAAGGATCAGTTCGGTGTGGGCTTAGAATATGGGTTGAAGGTAAAGAATACAGAAATGTTTATGCTTCGGGCGGGATACAGGTATGAAGATGGAATTACGGGCGGCACCGATGAAAATAGAACAACAGTAAATACAGGTTTTGCTGCAGGAGCAACATTCCAGACACCATTTACAGGAAATGATAAAACTTTACTTGGAATTAATTATTCTTATCGTTCATCAAACCCATTTGACGGAACACATAGTTTGGGTATAAGATTGAGTTTGTAAATAATATTATTGATAATTTTACAGAAACGTTTCCGGAAAGGGGACGTTTCTTTTTTTAATGTATTGTAAATTGAAAAATTATGGCAGATATAATTTATATGACCAAAGAGGGTCTTGAAAAAGTAAAAGTAGAATTGCAGGAAATGCGCACTAAAGGCAGGGCAGACATTTCAGCACAAATTAAAGAAGCCCGTGAAAAGGGTGACCTTTCAGAAAATGCTGAATATGATGCAGCAAAAGAAGCACAGGGCATGCTCGAATTAAAAATTGCAAAGTTGGAAGAGCTGTTATCAAATGCAAGAGAAATGGATGAATCAAAAATTGATACATCTAAAGTTGCAGTGCTTACAAAAGTAAAAGTATTTCACGGCGGGTTAAAAAAAGAAATAGAATATAAATTAGTTGCAGAAAAAGAAGCAGATTTTAAGGCGAATAAAATTTCAGTGACATCGCCAATTGGGAAAGGGCTGCTTGGAAAAATTAAAGGGGATGTAGTAAAAATACAAGTTCCGGCAGGTGTTCTTGAATTGAAAATATTGAATATATCAATTTAATTATGGCATCTATTTTCAGCAGGATCATATCAGGCGAAATTCCATCACACAGGATTGCAGAAGATGAAAATTATTTTGCATTTCTCGATTTTATGCCGCTTGCGCCAGGGCATATTTTGGTAGTTCCTAAAAAAGAGATTAATTATATTTTTGATATAGATGATAATTTATTAAGCGGCATCTTGCCATTTGCAAAAAAAATTGCTTCTGCAATGGAAAAAGTAATCCCCTGTGAACGGATAGGTATTTCAGTAATTGGTTTGGAAGTGCCTCATGCACATATTCATCTAATACCATTGCGCACAATGGATGATATCAACTTCAGCCGGCCGAAATTAAAAATGACACATGAAGAATTAGCTGCAATTGCAGAAAAAATAAGAAGCAATTTATTTATTTAAATTTTTTACAATTTTTTCGGGATTTGATTTTACATAATCATTCCAGTTGTTAAATGCAGTTGTTTTAATTGTAAATTTTTTAATTGAATTATAATGGCACACAGCTACAGCGAGGGCATCGGTCTCATCAAAATATTCAGGTAATGTTTGCATTTGAAAAATACTTTTCAACATATATGCAACCTGTGCTTTACTCGCATTTCCCTTTCCTGTAATTGATTGTTTTATTTTTCTGGGGCTATATTCAATTATTTCAAGATTGTGATGGGCCGCTGCAAGAATAACGGTTCCCTGAGCTCTGCCAAGCTTCAGCATACTTTGAATATTTTTACCGTAAAAAGGCGCTTCAATTGCAAGACTTACAGGATTATATTTTTTTATTATCATATCTATATTGTCATAAATGCTGCGCAACTTATGAAAATGATTTTCTATCTTTTTCAAATGTATTACACCTTGTGTCAATATTCTGATTGTATTTTTATCCGTACAGATAATGCTGTATCCAAGTACATTTGTTCCGGGATCAACACCCATAATAATTTGTTGAGAGGCTGATTTATTTTGCATCGAAAGAAAAAAAATTGAAAAACGGAAATAAAAACACACAATTTTATTCCATCACGATAAAGGTAGTGATTCTCATTTTACTTGCGTTTGCCCTTTATAAACAACTGTTTGCTAATAATCAACTGAAGGATGTTGGTGAGAAATTGAAAATACAAATACAGCAGGAAGGGATTTTTCTAATCATTATTTCATTCTTACTGATGTTTTTTAATTGGGGCCTGGAAGCATTAAAGTGGAAGTTATTAATGGATAAATTAACGCCAGTTCAATTTACCCGGGCATTTAAGGCCGTATGGACAGGTGTTACACTTGGTTTGTTTACACCAAACAGAATAGGAGAATACGGAGGAAGAATTTTATATCTGCCAAAAAAAATTCGCATTAAAGGAATAGTAGCAAGTTTAATTGGCAGCTATGCACAAATACTTGTGACACTGCTTGCAGGAATAATAGCACTGGTTTTTTTTATTGATCAAAAACAGGATATTGAAAAATATACTTATATTATTATTGCAGTACTGTCTGCAATTTCTTTTATAATTCTTATTATTACTTACTATAATCTTGATTTATTGGTTCAACTCTTAAATAAAGTGAAATTATTTAATCGTATTAAACCCTACACTGAGGTCTTGAAATATTACCACAATTCAGAATATACTGTTTACCTGCTGCTCTCACTACTCCGATATATAGTTTACACGGCACAGTATTTGATTTTTCTGCGCCTGTTTGGAGTTTCATTACATGGTGCGGATGGAATAATAGCAGTGGGAGTTATTTTTTTAGTACAAACAATTATTCCGACATTTGCTGTAGCAGAATTATTTACGAGAGGAAGCATTGCAGTTATTATATTAAAAAATTTTACTTCAAATGATTTTGCCCCTATTGCTGCATCAACTTGTATGTGGATATTAAACCTGATAATTCCTGCAGTTCTGGGTTACATTTTTATAATACGGTTCAATTTTTTTAAAAATAAAAACACAAAATGATTTTAAAACCAATTCTAAGTGTATCAATTTTTGCCGGAAGTTTTTTTTCGGGGGCTGAAATTGATACACCTCATAATAAGGAGTTTTATTCTACAGGAAACTGTGGTATTGAAAGTAAAGCATTTGATTCGGGTGAATCTTTAACGTATAAAGTATATTATAATGCAGGCCCGATGTGGCTAACCGGAGGAGAATTATATTTTAAATTGCAAAATGAAACATTAGATGATAAACAAGTTTTACATGGAATTGGTGAAGCTGTTACTTATAAATCTTTTGATTGGTTTTTTAAGGTACGGGATAAATTTGATACCTACATGGATGTAAATACTTTGCAGAGTTATAAATTCAGCAGGGATATTTATGAAGGGGGATATACGTTTTATCGCTCTTATGACTGGAACAGAAATACGAATACGATTACATCTTATTATCACAACAGAAAAAGCGGACAGAAAAAAACTACAACATTAAATAATGTAGATCCTTGTGGTGTTGATCTTTTATCTGCATTTTACTGGGCAAGAACAATTGATTATTCTAAATACAGTCCAGGGGATAAAATTCCTGTAAGCATGGCGGTAGATGATGAAGAACATGATTTGTATTTGCGTTTCGAAGGAAAAGAAAAATATAAAACAAAACTTGGGACATTCAATACCTTTAAAGTAAAACCTTTGCTATTAGAAGGATCTGTATTTAAAGAAGGTGAGGGAATGACGATCTGGGTAACCGATGATCAGAACAGGATTCCGGTACGAATAGAGTCAACATTAAGAGTTGGAAGAATTACTGCTGACCTGAAATCATTTGCCGGAGCGTCTTATCCTTTCACATCTAAAGTTGAATAAAAATAAATTAATAGTATTGAGAGGTTTCAATTTTTTTATTTAAATCTCTTTTATTTATAAGTGAGTTTTACTGAATTATTGACTTCTAATTTTATTTCTTTTCCAAAAATCAATGCTCTGTTATCGTCAATATGCCCGCATGGAAAATTAAAACAAACAGGGATTCCAAGATCTTTTATATGAGCATATATTATTTCTTCTGCAGTATTTCCAAAAGCTACTTTATTATCTTTCATATCCGTAAAATCTCCAACAATAACTCCGTTTAAGCTTTTCAGTTTCCCTGCAAGTTTTAAGCTCATCATCATTCTGTCAATATGATATAAATACTCATCAATGTCTTCAATGAAAAGAATTTTATGATTTGTACCAAACCCATATTGGGTTCCGAGCAGGGAATAAAGGATAGATAGATTGCCACCAATTAAAACTCCTTCAGCATTGCCCTTTACATTTAATGGATGTGTTTCTATTGTGTATTGGGGTAAATCTCCAAACAAAATATTTTTTAATGAATTAATTGCCTCGGGTGTATTTCTTTGAAAACTAAAAGGCATTGTTGAATGCACGGTTGGCAAACCAAGTTTGTCATTTATATGTGTATGAATAATGGTGATATCACTGTATCCACATAATAATTTCGGATACTGCATAAATTTGGTGAAATCAATTTTATCAATAATCCTGATTGTTCCATAGCCACCTCTTGCAAATAAAATTGCTCTGATGGAATTATCATCAAGCATAGTTTGAAGGTCTTCAGTTCTCGTTTCATCATCTCCGGAAAATTGCATGTGTTTTGCTCCAATTGTTTTTCCATATACAGGAACTAACCCCCATTCTTTTAATAACCTTTCAGTCATTTCAATTTCAGAAAAATCAATTGACCGGGCTGTGCTGATTATCCCTATTTTATCTCTTTGTTTTAATTTGAATTGCTGCATTTTAAATGAATAATGAATTAAAGATAAATTGTAGTTTGTAAAGTATCTGAAAAGTTAATATGGAAAATTATGCATACCCTAAATCACTTAATCAACCAATAAACAATTTGACTCATTTTTTTAACCTTGAATTTTTAAAATGTATTTTTGTGCGCTAAATTATGAATAACCCTCAAAGATATTTGATCACAGCTGCATTGCCATATGCAAACGGACCATCGCACATCGGGCATATGGCGGGAGCTTATTTGCCTGCTGATATTTATGTACGTTATTTAAGAAGAAGAAAAAGAGATGTAGTATTTATTTGCGGAAGTGATGAGCATGGCGCAGCAATTACCATCCAGGCAAAAAAAGAAAATAAAACGCCTAAGGAAATTGTAGATAAATATCATGCTATCATAAAAAAAACCTTTGAGGACTTTGCAATAAGTTTTGATATATATCATCGCACATCTGAACCAATTCATCATGAAACTTCCCAGGAGTTTTTTTTGAAATTATATGAGAATAATATTTTTGAAGAAAAAGAAAATGAACAATATTATGATGAACAATTTAACCAGTTTTTAGCTGACAGATATATTACAGGAACCTGCCCTGTATGTGCAAATCCAAATGCATATGGTGACCAGTGCGAACGATGTGGTACATCTTTGTCGCCAACCGATTTAATTAACCCAATTTCTACTTTAAGTAATAAAGCACCCATAAAAAGGAAAACAAAACACTGGTATTTGCCATTAAATAAATTTGAAGAATGGTTAAAAGATTGGATAATAGATGGGAATGGAAGAAGCGAAGAATGGAAAAAAAATGTAATGGGACAATGTGCAAGCTGGTTAAATGAGGGATTACACCCGAGGGCAATTACAAGAGACCTGGATTGGGGAGTAAAGGTACCTCTACCGGATGCGGAAGGGAAAGTTTTATATGTGTGGATGGATGCGCCAATTGGATATATTAGTGCAACAAAACAATGGGCAATTGATAACAATAGAGATTGGAAACCTTATTGGCAACATGCAGATACAAAACTGCTTCATTTTATAGGAAAAGATAATATTGTATTTCATTGTTTAATTTTTCCGTGTATATTAAAAAGTCATGGTGATTATATTTTGCCAACTAATGTTCCTGCAAATGAATTCATGAACCTCGAGGGAGAAAAAATAAGTACATCACGAAACTGGAATATTCAATTGCATGAATATCTTAATGAATTTCCAGGTAAAGAAGATGTGATGCGTTATGTGCTGGCTTCAAATTTTCCTGAAACAAAAGACAGCGAGTTTACATGGAAAGATTTTCAGGCAAAAAATAATAATGAACTGGTAGCAATACTCGGAAACTTTATGAACAGGGTTTTAGTGCTCACACATAAATATTGCGATGGAAAAATTCCTGCAGAAAATGAAAGTTTATTAAATGAAAATTACATAATAGAGTACAAAAAAAACATCCGGAGAATTATCAATGAAGAATACATTCCGGCAATAGAAAATTATCGCTTCAGAGATGGAATGGCAGCAATGATGGATGTAGTGCGTTTAGGCAATAAATTACTAACTGATTATGAGCCATGGAAACTTATTAAAACTGATGTAGAAAAAACAACTGGTGTTTTAAGAATATGTTTGGAAAGTATGATTGATATTGCAATCTTATGCGAACCTTATTTACCTTTCACCGCAAAAAAAATATTTAATGTTTTAAATGTGAAAAACACAAATTATGATTTTGAATTTTGTCAACAAAGATTAAGTACTGAAAATAAAATAGGTGAGGCAGTATATTTATTTGAAAAAATTGATGATGCTGTAATTCATAAAAAATTAGAGGAGTTGGAAATTATACATAACCGGAGAATAGAACAACAAAATATAAATACTCCGGTGGAAACAAAAATTTATACTTCAGTTAAATCAACAATCCAATTTGATGAATTTGCCAAACTTGATTTGCGTACGGGAATTATAATTGAAGCAGAAAAAATTCCAAAAACAGATAAATTATTAAAACTCAAAGTTGATATTGGTTTTGAACAGAGGACTATTCTTTCAGGAATTGCGCAACATTTCACCCCTTCAGAATTAATTAATAAAAAAGTAACAGTTGTTGTAAATCTTGCACCAAGAATAATGAAAGGCATTGAAAGCAATGGGATGATATTGATGGCTGAAGATGCAAAAGGTAAATTATATTTTATACAGGCAGAAGGATTGAAGGATGGGGGAATGACTGTGAGTTGATATGCTGTTCAATGAAGTGCAAATGCCAATACAGTGTTTATCTGATTAAAATAAATCCTAATGGTTCTATTGCAACTATACTTTGTCACATACCGTCTGTGTTTTTTGTGGACGGGATCGCAGTAATGCCGTGTTGTTGGTAATATTTAAATATTAATCATAAAAATCATTTAATCATTTTATCTTTGCACGAAATTTTAAAAAACCTATGAAGAAAATTTCTTCGCTAAGCTTAGTTTTCTGGATATTAAGCTTAGTTTTTAATGCGAATGCGCAAACTTCAGGAACTACAACAGGTACTGCTTTACCCTCACCTTCAACGGCTGGTATGCCGGGTGCTGGAAGTATATCTGAAAGCACCTTACAATCAATGGGATTTAGTCAGGAGGAGATTGATGCAGTTATGA
>JACMJP010000463.1 GCA_014380545.1 Chitinophagales bacterium
ACAATAAATTAGAGGGAAATCCCTAAATCCCCTAAAGGGGACTTCGTTCCTGGCATAACCTGGCGATACAGAAAGTCCCCTATAGGGACTTAGGGGTGCATCAATTTTTTACATACATAACATCCTTGACCGCATTAATCACTTTCGCAGTATCTGGTAAATAGGCGCTTACTAAATTAGGTGCGTAGTGCATGTTTGCATCTGCCCCATTTATTCTTTTAATTGGAGCATCTAAATAATCAAAGGCATCTTTTTGTAACTGGTAAGTTATTTCGCTGGAAATTCCTCCATAAGGCCAGCTTTCGTCAATAATTATTATCCTGTTTGTTTTTTTTACACTTTCAACAATTGTTTTTATATCAAGCGGACGAATAGTTCGCAGGTCAATTACTTCTGCACTTATATTATCTTTTTGTAATTCTTCAGCAGCTTTTAAAGCAACCTTCATCATTTTATTGAATGAAACAATAGTTACATCACTGCCTTCTTTATTTACAACTGCTTTACCTATCGGAATATAATATTCATCTTCAGGAACAGGACCCATGTCGGAATACATGACTTCACTCTCCATAAATATTACAGGATCATTATCAAGAATTGCTGATTTTAATAATCCTTTTGCATCATAGGGATTACTTGGAGAAATTACTTTCAATCCCGGAACATTTGCATACCAGTTCTCAAACATTTGCGAATGCTGCGCACCGAGTTGTCCTGCACTTCCGCTTGGACCACGAAAAACAATAGGACATGAAAATTGCCCGCCGCTCATACTCAGCATTTTTGCAGCGCCATTTACAATCTGATCAATTGCAAGTAAAGCGAAATTAAAGGTCATGAATTCAACAATAGGCCTTAAGCCATTCATGCCGGCACCAACTGCTATTCCGGCAAATCCTAATTCAGTTATGGGTGTATCAATTACTCTCTTTGCACCGAATTCATCCAGCATACCCTGGCTCACTTTGTAAGCGCCATTATATTCAGCCACTTCTTCACCCATTAAAAATATATTGGGGTCTTTGCGCATTTCTTCACTCATTGCTTCTCTTAAGGCTTCCCGGAATCGTATCTCTCTCATTTACTTTTTTATTTTCTGCAAATTTAATGGTTAAGGGGAAATAGTTAGAAGCAGAAAGGAGGAAGGAGGGAGGAAAGTATGAAGAGGAAGGAGGCTACTCAGCATCAGCTTTATTATTTTTACTGCATGAATTTCCACCTGGCTCAATTAAATGTTGCCCGTTTACTGCAACCGCTTGATCATGCTGATACAAAAGAATTTATTGACGGATTAATTCCGGTGAATGCTTTGGCTGAAAGCAGCAATGGTTTTGTGTGGCGATTAAAAGATGATGCAGGTGACGCAACAGCTATTGAAGTGTTTACGGATAAAATGATCATCGTGAATATGAGTATGTGGGAAGACATGGAAACTTTTAAAAATTTTGTTTATAAAACCATGCATACAGAGTACATCCGCAATAAAAGCAAATGGTTTGAAAAACATGATACATTTTATTTTGTAATGTGGTGGGTGGAAGCGGGGCATATTCCCACTGTGCAGGAAGCAAAAGAAAGGCTTGAATATTTACAGCAAAACGGCGATAGTGCATTTGCATTTAGTATGAAGAAAATATTTCCGCAACCAAATGCAAATGCATCTGAATAAATTATATTAAATAATTATTTTATATTTACCGCTCCTGAAGTAGTTACATAAATATAATCTGAAGTATAAACCTCAAAATAATATTCGCCGGGTGTAGTAAATGTTTGTTGAAATTTCACCCAATCCCAGTCTTCTTCTAAAGTAATATCATAATCATAAAGCGTTTCATATGTTTCTGAATCATACACTTCAACATACAATGTTTTTGCTTTAAACGGTTGACCGCTATTGGTAAGATAAACCATAACATCTGCCGAGCCTTTAGAGCCTAAATAATATTGTGAGCTTATGCCCGTAAGCTGCCCTTTATCATCTATTGCCTGGCAAAAGATAATATTAGCGGCTTCATAATAATCTGTGGTAACTCCTGTTGTTGTAGTTGTTGTAACTCCGGATGCTGCGGTACCATCCATAAATAATTCAAAATAAGTACTGCCCTGCACTACACCATCCAGCATCATGTATGCTTTATATTTACCTGCTTCGGTAAAATTAAAATCGTGTACATGCCAGTTTTTTGTAGTTTCCGGTGTAATGGCAATAGTTTCATAAGGCGCAAATTTGCCGTTATTATCCCAGTCTTTATCAATATATAAATACCATATTCCGCTGCG
>JACMJP010000063.1 GCA_014380545.1 Chitinophagales bacterium
AATCTTAAATATTTTAAAAATACATTTTAATAACCCATAATTAAAATCAATCAGTTTTTCGAATTGCTGATGATAGAAAGGATAAAACAGATCTTCGTAATATTCAAAATATGGTGAACGCCGGTAAGCTGAACAAAGTGATTGCCAGTGGTCTTTTTGCCAGTTATATGCATAAGAAATTATCACTTTGTCCATTGATGAATGCTGATGTTTTCCTTTCAGGAGGGGTATGCTTAGCCGTTGCAAACCATTCGGGCCAAGGATGTGGCATCTGTTTCTGTATGTGCCTTTTACATAATGCTCTTTCACATCAATGTAAATTCTGTCGTATTGTTTAATAAGCATTATAGATGCAATGGCAGGCAAATACTGCATCTCAATTAATAGTGCATTCTTTTTTGACAGAGGCATGAGAATTTTTTAGCGAAATTAATTACAGCTTGTTGTAATTTTATAATGAAATTCAGTTTATGAAAAAAATAATTCTTTTATGTGCACTTGCAGTTTCATTTGCGACATATATAAATGCACAGGATCTCTCAACAAATGTGGCAGTACGGAATTGTGTTTTTTATCATCCTGAGCAGGGTAATTATGTGGAAACTTATTTTACCATTGCTGCCAATGTGTTGCAATTTCATAAAACAAAAAATAATTTATTTCAGGCAGGTGTTGAAGTACAAATTATGGTGATGGATGGAAAGACTGTTGCAAGCTTTGATAAATATTATTTGTATTCACCTTCTGTTGCTGATACCACTTCAGTGAATTTCAGTATTATTGAGCAGAAACGTTTATCTATTCCGAATAAGGCATTGAGTATTGAGATACAAGTGAGTGACATGAACAATCCCCAAAATTCATTTTCTGCTACTGAAGCATTACTCCCTATATCAGATGAAAGTATTCAAATATCTGACATTCAATTTGTAGATAGTTATAAACAAACAACAATTGTAAATGCTTTTACAAAAAATAATTATGAATTACAACCCTATTCATTGAATTTTTTCTCATCATCACGAAATACAATTATTTTTTACGGGGAGGTTTATAATACAGAAAAAAATATTTCGGACGATCAGTTTTTAATTACTTACGCCATTCGAAGTGAAGGCAATGATAATCAGCAAACAAAATTTTATCAATATTCAAAATTTTTAAAAGCGCCGGTTGTTTCTTTCCTGAAAGAATTTGAAATTTCGGATCTGCCGAGCGGCAATTATAATTTAATAGTTGAAGTAAGAAATAAAAAGAACGAACTCATCACACAAAAGAAGACATTTATTCAGCGGGCAAAAACAGGTGCTGTAAACTATTATGAAAATATTGCAATGGTGAATACTGCCGGAACTTTTGTTGATGACTATACGGAAGATCAGCTCAATTATTTTTTGGACGTAATAAGACCAAGAGCAACAAGTGATGAAGCAAAGTTAATTGAATCGCTTTCACCGAGAGTGGAGCCGGATATGAAAAAAAAGTTTTTATATAACTTTTGGCTTGAAAGAAATATTGCGGATCCGCATGCTGCATTCCTTGAATATTTAAGCCTTGTAAAAAAGGCAAATGAAAGTTTTGGTACTCCAAGCAGAGCGGGATATAAAACAGACCGTGGAAGGGTGTACCTGGAATACGGGCCACCTTATGACAGAATTGCTTCTGCAAGTGAACCCGGCGCTTATCCATATGAAATTTGGTTTTACGACAGACTTCCGGACAAACAGACCCAAATAGGTTTTGCATTTTATGAGCCTTCTTTAGTTACGAACGATTACATTTTATTGCACTCCAATGCAAGAGGCGAATTGCAGGATCAGAGATGGAAAATTAAAATTTATGAGAATGTTGCATCACCGCAGGAAATCTTTGATCTTGATAAAACAGAAGTAAGCGATAAAACAGGCGGGCATAGAGTGATTGACATGTATGATTTTTAAAATGCTGTTTACACAACCGAACAAAAGTTATTTCGCTGATATTTTGTATTTCTTATATATTTGTTCCGGATGGAACAGGAAGACTTGTTGCAGAAACCTCTTGTTGCAGTTGTAATATTAAGCTGGAACGGCAAAACTTTTTTGGAAAAATTCCTGCCTTCTGTACTAGCTTCATCTTATCTTCCTTTAGATATTTATATTGCTGATAATGCTTCAACTGATGATACCATTTCGTTTCTTGAAAAAAATTATGCGCATATAAAAATTATCCGAATACAAAAAAATGAAGGTTTTGCGAAGGGATACAATATAGCGTTGCGGCAGGTGCATGCTGATTATTTAATTTTATTAAACCAGGATGTTGAAGTAACAGAAAGTTGGATAGAGCCCCTTGTAGAAGTTATGGAAAGCGATCCTTATATCGCTGCATGTCAGCCTAAAATAAAGTCTTTTAATAATAAAAATTATTTTGAACATGCAGGAGCAGCAGGAGGGTATATAGATCTGTTCGGTTACCCGTTTTGTAGGGGAAGAATTTTTGATCATGTGGAAGAGGATGTAAATCAATTTGAACAACCGGAAGAAATATTTTGGGCAAGTGGCGCAGCAATGTGTGTACGCAGCGATTTATTTAAAAGGTATAAAGGTTTTGATGATGATTTTTTTGCACATATGGAAGAAATTGATCTTTGCTGGAGATGGAAGAGAGCAGGATATAAAATTAAATATGTTCCCCAATCAATAGTTTATCATGTAGGGGGAGGGAGTTTAAATAAGGAAAGCCCGAAAAAAATATATTTGAATTTTCGAAACAACTTATACATGAATTTTAAAAACTATGAATTGTATGAAGTTGTATGGAAATTGCCATTCCGTTTTTTTATCCTGGATTTTATTGCGTTTATAAAGGCAATTTTTGAAGGAAAGTGGGGAGAAGCAGGAGCAATTTTAAGGGCTGATGTAAGATTCTTAATTTCAATTCCTTTTCTGTTGCGGAAACGGGTTGACACTTTTTTTATTTACTGGAAACACAGAATTGAACCCTCGAGAGTTAAACAAAAAGGATATTATAGAAAAAGTATTGTCTGGAAATATTTTATAAAGAAGAAAAAGACCTTTGAGGAATTGTAAATTACGAATTACGTAATAAAACATTTTTTATCTGAACAATGTAATATATCCTTTCTTCGACTGAATGCCCTCTTCCCCTGCCACAATAAATGAGATCATATACATATAGGAATTTTCAGGCACACTGATATTTTTATATTTTCCATTCCATTTAGCATGCACATCTTTTGTTTCAAAAACTATTTCACCAAACTTATTCATGATAATAAAACTTTCGAGGTAAATATTTTCACGAATAAATATTTTGAATTCATCATTTACTCCATCATTGTTTGGTGAAAAAGCATTTGGTACAAGAATTTTTTCTTCTATGATCGTTGCATTTTCATGAACAGTTTGTGCAGATACATTAGAAAATAAAAGGATATGAATTAATGTGATAAGTGAGGACATAATATTTCGTATCATCAGAGTATGCATCATCATATTGCTGCAACGAATTTACGGATTATTTAGTATTTAGAAAATATTCAACCGCCAGGCCATATCCCTTAAAGCCTAACCCTACTATTAATCCTTTGCATTTTGCAGTCAGCATATCTTTATGGCGAAATTCTTCTCTTGCAAATGTATTTGAAATATGCACTTCAATAACAGGAGTTGTTACTGAACCTATAGCGTCAGCAATAGCTATAGATGTATGGGAATATCCGCCCGCATTTAAAATGATGCCGTCAAAAGAAAAACCGGTTTCCTGAATTTTATCTATAATATTTCCCTCCTGGTTACTTTGGTAATAGTGCAGATCTGTTGCGGGAAATTGTGCCTGCAATTGCGAAAAATAATTTTCAAATGTTTCGCTTCCATAAATTTCAGGCTCACGGGTTCCTAATAAATTTAAGTTTGGTCCGTTAATGATTATAATTCTCATAACTGTACAAATTTATTATTATTCACCGGTATTGTTGTATAGTATAGACTTTAATAATACACATACAACGTAACTTTTCATCGTGAATTGGACAGCATCATTAAAAGAGTTTAAAACATATCTGCAACTGGAAAGATCTTTATCTTCCAATTCAGTGGAAGCATACATGCACGATATGCAAAAGTTTGTGCAATTTCTTGAATTAAAAAATTATCACATTCAGCCGGAGGAAATTAACAGGAAGCAATTGGAAGAGTTTGTTTATTTTTTGCATGAACTCAGTATGAACGACCGCAGCCAGGCACGAATAATTTCAGGAATCAGGGCATACTATAAATTTTTGCTGATGGAAGATATCATTGATACTGATCCTTCACAATTATTAGATCTGCCAAAACTGAGAAGAAAATTACCAGATACATTAAGTTTGGAGGAGATAAATAAAATTATAGATACAATTGATCAAAGCACCAATGAAGGTGTGCGTAATAAAGCAATTTTTGAAACATTATATAGCTGTGGTTTAAGAGTAACTGAATTAGTTGAATTAAAAATTTCACATTTGTATTTGGATATTGGATTTATAAAAGTAAGGAGAAAAGGAAATAAAGAACGCCTTGTGCCAATTGGAAGCAGTGCAATAAAATATATTGATATTTATAAAGATACCGTGCGCAATCATATCACAATAAAAAAAGGATATGAAGATCATTTGTTTTTAAACAGGAGAGGGGCAAAACTTACAAGGGTGATGATCTTTTTAATGTTGAAAGAATATGCGCAAAAAGCAGGTATCAAAAAAAATATAACGCCGCACACATTCAGGCATTCATTTGCAACACATTTAATTGAAGGTGGAGCAGACCTCAGAGCTGTACAGGAAATGCTGGGGCATGAATCTATTACAACCACAGAAATCTACACACATCTTGACCGGGAATTTTTAAGAGCAACAATGATACAGTTTCATCCGAGGTTTGATTAGATGAATAATGAGTGAGCAGGAATGATTTGAAAATACTTAAATAGAAATGCCAAAAGATTTTTATCTTATGGCATTCTGCAATTTTTGTTTTGTATTTAATTGTGCCCGGGACAAGATTCGAACCTGCACACCCTTGCGGGCGCCAGCCCCTCAAGCTGGTGCGTCTACCAGTTTCGCCACCCGGGCTTGATAGTGGGTGCAAAAATAATTAGCGGGAAGCAAATCAACAAAGAACCATAGGAATATGCAACAGTATATAAGTAAAAGGTGATCTATTTATTTATAATAAAAATTTCAGTACTTGAGATATTATTTATTTCTGCAGATAAAATATATAGCCCACTTGCAAAATTGCTGCAATCAATTTGAGTGCTTCCATTTTCTGGCAGCATTGCACTTTGATGATAAATAGTTTTTCCGGCGTTATCAATAATTTTTAAACACATATCAGATGCAGCCTCAAAGTGAAGTTCTACCTTTAGGATATCATTTACAGGATTCGGGAAAATGGAGATGATATTATTATAATCAGCATAATTATTTTGAATGGCTGTAATATGTTCAACAGGTATAACGATATATCCCAAAGAATAAGCAGGAACAACAATTCCATCTGCAATAGTTTCATCGCTTGTTGTATCAATTCCTTTTATTTCGAATACAGGTGCATTTAAGGTATCATCGTAAAATGCATTCATTTCATAATAATAGTTATACCCGCTTGTTGAATACAACTGTTTTGCATCTATCACATAAAGTGTTGCTGCACCGGGAATAACTGTTTGTCCGGGATAAAATGTATTTGTAAAAGATGTTTTATCAAGTTTAATTACTGTGCTTGTATCACTATGATTAGAGAAAAAAATGTAAAGATTATTTTTTACTGAATCAAGAAATGTATAGGTGTTTATAAAACTATGCTCCGGCTCTTTGGTGCTTGCTATCATTTTTAAGCGGGATGTTGTGATTGATTGTAACAGTGAAAAAACATGGTAATTTAAACGCCTGATAAAAAGTGTTGAATCAGGATTATGTGTATCGTATTGCAACATGGATTTTGAAAAAATATTTCCTTCATTAATACCACTGAAATTGTGGAAGACAGCGTATTCTAAAAAACCTTCAGAATAAGATTCATCGATATTCATGAAATAATCCTGCAGCACCCAATTAAAAATAAATGTTCCATGCAAAAAAGTATTATTAAAAACAGCAAGCTCCCTTCTTGATTCATTGTTTTGCGATTTGTGATCTTTCAGATTATATTCTGAAAGCCATAGTTTTTTTGTATGTATACCATCATTAAAATGGAAATAATTATCAGACAGAGCCTGTATTGTTTCTTTAAATTCAATTTTATGATTCTCTAATAATTTTTGTGTGCCGCATATAAATGCATTCCGCAATTGTTCATCTTCCATATCAAAAGTGAAAGGAGTTGTTGCAATTGTATCCGGTAGCTGGTTAATGCAATATTCCCAGCAATCAGGATTTTTATAGGGATGTGCAGATATTGCGTCAAATGCAGGAATTTTTCCATAACTCATTATAATACTATCTGAAAAAACTGATGCAAGCTGAATATTCCAGTCATTAAATCGGCCATCAATAATTATTTCTTCCATTTCATCCACACAGGGATCATTTGCAAGCGGAGCGGTAACCAAAGCAATGGATATTTTTTCCGGTTCAGCGAGTTCTTTTATTTTAGAGATATAACTATGATCTGCTAATACATCTGCAGGAATTGCATCAGCAAAGACACAACCTGTTCCGTTTATAAATGCATAATAATCATTAAATGCCGGAAAAAAATTGATGAGGTCATCAGAATATACTTCATTACCCATTTCAACTCCGGCAACATACACTGAATAATCAGCAGTATTTGGAATTATATTTTGTAAGTATTTAATAATGTCGGCATTTTCAGTTGCTGATGCTGTTAAAACATTTAAACAGATCAGTATTTTTACTCTGTGTCCCGGATTATTTATCTCTATGTATTTTACAAATTGAATAAAATCATCCAAATAATTATTTACAGAAGTTTTATCGTTATAATAATCTTCCATCCATTCTGCATACACAGAATGGAATCTGCTTGTATCAATATGAATAGAGTTATTTAGAATACTATCATCCATGTAGTCATAAAATGTTGTGATCTCAAGACTGTCATATCCGTATCCTACGCCAGCAAGTAAATGAGAAAATTTACTTACTCTTCCTCCCGGAAACCTGAGCAATTCAGGTTTTAATTGTGAAGCCCATTGCCATGTGTATGGCTGTGTACCTGATGAATCATACGGGAAATGTTTGAAAAAACCTGTTGTATGAATACCCTGTAAATTTATTTCTGCAGAATGTATTTCCGGTTCACTGAAATGAATTTCCACTGTTTGCGATTGAATGGTATACAATTGCAAGCTGAAAACAGTAAGGAGTATAATGATTTTAGGTTGCATTACGGGTTGTATCGTAAAAATACAAAAGATGCAGAAATATTAAATCTGCCTTGTGAGGCTTTTATTATTTATTCACGACAAATTTTTCTGTTTTATTTTCAGTACCATTGCTGATAACCCCTAAATATATTCCTGACGCAAGTTGCGATAGATCAATTTGAATAATTCCTTCGGATTTTAATTCGTTTTCTTCAAATAATTTCCTTCCTGCAATATCAAAAATTTGAATAACAGCTTCTTCTGAATTAGTCACAGAATAATTTATATAGCATTTATCTCTTGCCGGATTTGGTAATACTTTCAGGGTTATGTTTTCCTGTAATTCATTTTCTATATCAACATAATTCCCAACTATGAACTGGTGATAAATTAAACCGCCGAAATCTGCATTAAAAGTTTTAATTGTACTTGGTGGGTCAATATTTTTTAATTTGAAATAACCTTCTCCATCCGTGTTTGCCCACCAGTCTAAACCGTCTTCTCCTGCATCTTCAAGATAAATTTCATAACATCCATCTGCTAAATGGAGAGTGTCTTTATAAATAGTATTTTCCTCAAAGGATGTTCTCTCGAGAACTGTATTTCCTGATGCATCATAAATGAACAGATCATTTTCGTTTGGCTTATTGTTGGTTCTCATTTCAACTACAAAATCAGAAACATAAACAGGCGGAATTTCCATTTTACTTTTCATATAATTATTATAACTGTATTCATCGCTGCTGCCATTCGGGTTACTGATTGTTACTTCAAATTCTGTTGCGCTGTTTGTCCATGGGAAATCCGGTAAAGCAATTTCTTCTGTTTCAAGAAAATTTAAATTACCGGTCCAGTTATAATATGCTTTTTCAAAACCTTTTATTCCGAATTCAATCTCTAATGATGTGAGTGCGGAAGTCCCCTTATTTTTTATTTTAATAATTGGATTATTACAAATCGGGTTTTTTCTGCTCCACATATTATTATCACTCGGTGCAATTATATCTTCCATTGCAGCATCTAAATTAAAATTCGGTGTATCATAAGTGATGAGCTGCACTTCTGTTTGATAATAAGGAACAGAGCCCGAACCATTCCATGTATAACTTTCTGCATCATAATCGAGAGCAACATCATTTCCCGGAGTAACAAAAGGCGTTAATTCAAAATCATATGTTTCCACTTCAGCACCCGGGCACCAGTTTGCACGGTCATACACCCATGTTCCACCCTGCGGATAAACAGGATTGAGATCACATGTTTCTCTCCACACTTCTCTTGTCCATTGCGAAACTCCATCAACAAAAATGTAATGATCTTTTTTGCAGAATTCAGCGCAATTAGATGTGCCTCCGAAACCATGACCTGTAACCCGCACTTTTATTCTTGTATTTTCTGCATCAGCAGGAATTGATATTGTTTTATCAGGAGTTTGCTCATCATAACTCGGCGTTAACCCATATCCGAAACCACCACTCCATAGGTTTGTAACACTTGTTGGTTTTCTTGCAGGCGTTCCTTCAATAAAAATAAATTTGAGATCTAATTCTTCCTGCCAGTTACCCGCACTTAAATGCACACTGTCATTTAATAAAGGAAGATAATCAGTAACATCATAGGTCCATGTAAATCCTTCACCAAGATCTAAACCGATTCCGTAAGGTGTAATATATCTTGCAATTTCATAACGATTTATTACTTCAAACGGCTGACTATAATAAGTATATTCTTCATTATAAATTGTGTTAGTGGTTGCCACAAAATTTGAATCAATAATATTTCCTGCAGCATCATATATATAATTATAATAATTTCCGGGATACACTAAAATGGTATCAATACCAACTGTAGGTTCATCAGGATAAAATGTAATAAGTGTGATTGGATCATTTGGAATTGAATCAAGCACCAAAACTGAATCAATATGTGATGTAAAAATTCCCTGTTCAAATTTTACATTAGGACGAAGATTCACAAATTGCAAATTTCTGAATTGATCTTCCGCATTTAATAAATGTGTTGTTGCACCAATTTTTGCAAGATCAACATCACTTGCCGAATAATCAGTTTCATAAATACCTGCCCCATCATTAAAATGATAATATAATAATAAATTATCTGCAAACGGATGTGCATCATCAATATCTTTATATAAATAATTTTGAATTGTTGTAGCATCTAATTCAGCATTCCAGATTGTAAATTCATCCATCCATCCTTCATAACTCGGTGAACCGCCCCATGTTCCTTTTCCCAGCCACAGTGTTACAATATCTTCCATCCATTTTGTTTTTCCTGTGCCACTATGAAACAATACACCATTTTTATAAATATACATATTTCCCGTTGTTGCATTTTTTGTAAATGCCCAGTGTGTCCATGTATTTTCATAATCATCTGGTGAAGCAGTTTTTTCTATTCTATCATATCCGCCGTCATTTCCTGCATCCCAATAAATATTTTGATTACTCCATGGTGTGTGAGAATTTAAAACCCGCTGCCCGCTTTCTGTTATTGCTTCAAAACAAGTTCCGTCCTGGGGTTGTAAATCGGCATTGCCGAATGCCCAAAAAGAAATTGTAACAACATCAGTTAAGTCAGCTAAAGCATTGTCAATTGTATTTGCATAATTTGGTTGCGTAAAAGAAATATATTTATCGTTGCTGTTTGTATGCATCACTGAATTAAAATCTGTAATTGTTCCTGATGCAGATGTATAAATTCCGGATACTGAATTATCAAATGTTATTTCCATTATCAGGTTACTTATTCCATCCCAATTAAAAGGAGTGGTGAAATCAAATCCAAACCACCCGCTTGCAGTAAATGTTATGTCGTTGTAAAATACTTCTGTAAAACCTGCAGTTTCATAATTAGCTTCATTTAATTCAGTAAGTGTTGAATGTTTTAATTTTATTTTAAGATTATTCAAACTGCTTCCTATATCTCCTAATTCAAATTGCAGACCTGTTAAATTTCCTGCTGACAATCCTGCTGTAATTAATTCATCTGACTTCCATAATATTTGTGTTCTTGCAATTGGATTTGATGATGTAAATGGATGAGCATAGAACGATGTTTCATCTCCAATTTGATATTCATTATAAGAAGTAGTATCATCATATACAATATAATAATTCCAGTTTGGTAATATAGTGTATGTGGGTGCAATTACATATTGAAACGTATCAGGTGAAACACCATTTGCTAAATAATTTGGATGATACAATAATGTGCTGTCGTAATTTCCGGTATGTTCATATAAATATGTATATGTAAGATAATCCCATTCGCCGCATTCATAAGATAATCCGCCTGCGCCGCCATCAATACAGCGCAATGTATATTGCATGAGTACTCTTTCAATTTCAGTGTCAGCAGAAGGAAAAACAAACCATGCATCCTGAGGCGAACCGAAAGTAAAAGTTTGAATAGCTATTGTATCACCCGGCCCGGCAAAAATATGAAGTGTAAAAAAATTTGAAACCAGAAGGATCAATAAACCTTTTTTCATCAGAAACTATTTTCATCAAAATTAAAATATACAATGTAATATTTATAATGTGAGATTTTTGAAATATACTCTTCCTGACTGAAATAATTTTATTTTTACAGCATTATGATAGAAGCAAAGGGAATTCATAAATCATACGGTAAACTGCATGTGCTGAAAGGCGTTGATGTAACTGTGCAGAGTGGTGAGATAGTTAGCATTGTGGGTGCATCAGGTGCAGGGAAAAGTACTTTATTACATATTCTGGGTACATTGGATAATGCAGATAAAGGTGAGATAAAAATAAAAAATACACTATTAAAGTCGCTGAATAATAAACAGCTCGCACAATTCAGAAATAAAAATATCGGCTTTGTTTTTCAGTTTCATCATTTATTACCTGAGTTTACTGCGTTGGAAAATGTATGTATACCCGGGTTTATTGCTGGAAAAAACGAAACAGATGTTAAAAAAAGAGCCCAGGAATTATTAAATAAACTTAGCTTACAGGAGAGATTGCAACATAAACCTTCTGAATTATCAGGTGGTGAACAACAAAGAGTTGCCGTAGCAAGAGCATTAATAAATGATCCATCTATGATTCTAGCAGATGAGCCATCGGGTAACTTAGACACAAATAATGCAAGAGACTTACATTCATTATTTTTTAAATTGCGTGAAGAAGGTAAACATACATTTATAATTGTAACACACAACGAAGAACTTGCAAATATGGCTGACAGAAAACTGGAGATGAAAGACGGCATGATCGTATGAAATAAATTTTTTCTTACCTTTTTCTTAACTGTTTTCGGTAAATCGGACATAAATAATTTGTTAATGAAGAAAAAAAATGTGTGTTTTGCCTGTAATTGATTTCATACAAAACGAAAAACATATGCCTTTCCAAAAATGTATTGCTTTTAACAACGTATCTGAAATAACTTTTCATCCGTCTGCCAGTGAAGTTTTAATTAAAGTAAATGGTGTTGATCTTGGCACCATTAATTTAAACTATGCTGTTACTGTATATATTGCGAATACGCCATCGGGTAAAAAGATCTGGATGAAAGAAATATCTGACCAATCATACCGGGAAAATAATAATAATGACCCGCAGAGAACGGTAACGTTTGATCAGACAAATAGAAACGCTAATCTTCATGTTGAAAAATGTGATAGCAATAATACTTATAAAATTTATGGTTGGGATGACGAAGACACAACAATTTCATGTACCGGGGGTAACGGATATAATACATGGTTTACGATAAATAATGAATGTAATTTCAAGTCAAAGATGGAGTCAGTTGAAATAAGTGGACAGCAAGTTCACAGGCTGATAGTGAGGTATGGACAAAATACTAAATATACATGTCCATCTAATGCAGCTTGTTGTGCAAATTTGTTCTGTTATGTATGTTGTTAAACACTTTGTATTTGCAATTCTGTTTTTAATTCACTGCTCATGGAGGATTGATTTATTTTACTTGAAGTCCATAAAATCACTTCATCCATAATTACAAATTTGAATTTTTCATCTGCGACTTTTAATAATAATAAGTCATTTTTGAAATCAGTAAATATTTTTTTTCTATCATCGGGCAAAGACTTCAGCAGTTTTTTCAAATTAGATGTAAGTAGTTTTTCAAAAGCATAATATTTATTCTCCTTTTGCAAATTCCGGGTGGTGTTTCTTATCAGAGAATCTAATAATTGTAGGTTGTCTAATTCATAATGTAAAATAAGTTGTAATAATTTGGCTCCGGACTGCAGATCTTTTCTTGCCTCAGCCTGAAGATTAAGCACCGTATTGCTATAGTCCAACGCTTTGTAAAAATCTCCTGAAACAAAACACATAATGCAAATATTGTAATAAATTGCAACAAGACTTTTTCCTTTGATTGATTTTTTATATATCAACAAACCTGCTTCAATATCTTTTAACAACTGGTTTTTTATAGTGAGGTCAGATGTATTTAGTGCATACAATATTTTATTATTAGAAACCAAATGAAAAGTACCTATTTCTTCATTATAAGTTTCTGTCGGTATGTCCTGTACTTTATTTAAAGTTTGAAGGAAATCATCATAATAGCCGGCTCTGTGGCATGCAGCGAGATAATTATTCAGCGCTACTTTATACTCATTCATATCGGCATTCCTCTGATGTGGATTTGTATCAAAAAGTTCAATAATTTTTCTGTAGTAAGGCAAAGCTGTTGTATTATCATTATTAAACCTGCATATCATACAATGTGCCCTGAGAAAATGCCATTTTGATTTAAATGTTTTTAAATTTTCAAAATTTTGTAATAAGGTCGAATCCTTTAAATTGTTATATACATTTATTTTTTCTGCATCATTTAACAAAGGATCTTCCACATATTGGCAGAATAGATTTGTTTGAAGCTGACCAATTTTAGTTTCTGTAATTAAATTTTCTAAAAGAATGTCTTCTTCCTTGTGCATGGGTTCAATAATTTCAAAATGATTTTTCCCTGAATAATTTATTTCAGCACCTTTTAAGCGAAGCAGGATCGGGAATAGCAAATAGGTGAGGTCATAAGCAATAGCAATATCTTTTGCTTTCTTTAAAGCTTTTATATGCAAATCATATAATCCTCTGTCTTTATAAAACTGCTCATCCTGTAACAGTTCAAAAATAGTATTTGAAACGTTTGTTTCGCTTCTGTAAATGCGCATACTGCGCATAATAAGATTAAGCAGGTAATTTTTTAATTGGGGAAGAACTTTTACAGGAGTAGTTTTTTTTAATTTCTTCTTAATTTTTTCTTCATCATACTCATCCTCCTTATCAATCAGATCAAATAACAAAATATAATTTTTTTCATCCTTTAATCCCTGTCGTACAGTAAATAATTTAAAATACCTTTTTTCACTTGGTGACAGGGATTCTATAAGTCTGTGCAGATCGTCTGTGGCGTTCATAATCAGTGGTTGTACGGGACTAAATTACAAGGATTTTCGTGGTGTAACCGAAAATACGTATAAACCTGATTGCATTCATTAAACCATTATTCATAGGCATCCCGGAGGAATTACAAATGATGATAAAAAATATATGAGCTTCAGACGTTTAATAATTGCTCTATTTTTGGTTTTATGAAGGGTGTGTCATGATATACTTTTGGATTGTCAATTAAAAATAAAAATTTATGGAACCATTGAATATTTCAACCGTACAACCCATTGTTTTTTCAAAAAGGGAGACAGAAGTTTTAAAACTCATTGCACAGGGAAAAACATCTAAAGAAATAGCTGTAGAATTATTACTGTCAATAGAAACCATAGAATCACATCGAAAGCGCATGATTAAAAAAGTGCAGACAAAAAATGTTTATGGTGTTATGGCCTACGGTTTTTTCGCAGGTATTTTAAAACCGGAGGATGTTGGCCTATCAAATGTTCAATAACCTCTGCTATCACCTATGCGGCCCATTCCCTTTATTAATTATTGAAGCATTTATACCAATTTATGAATAGCTATAGTTCCTGAAACATATTCCCCCATGATCAAACTTTTACTCTTAACAATTGCCATAGAGTATAAGCAACCGTTACCCCCAAATCTGTGGGGGTACGGTTTTTATTTTAAACAGGAAACTTTTCTTCCTTAAAATACAAGTATTTTTGCTGCGTCAATTCAGGTAATGAAAATTTTTGAGTTTATATTCTATCTCGGTGTCATCACAATTATATTTACAACTTTTTGGAAAGTAATTACAACCGTAATCACTTCATTGCTGAAAGACCTTGGTATTGATAAAGACACTTCTTTTTTATTTTTTAAAACTGTCGGATATTATATTCTTGTTTCTATTGCTGCATTAAAAACTGTTTCACAAATTGAAAATGCCTATACATTTACTGCAGTTATTTATGCAATACTCGGAACATTTATAATTTATGCCACTATAGCATCAAACCTTGAAAGAAACCGCTGGCGGGCAGTAATGAATTATGAAAGAAAAAGGATTCAGGTGATGCGCTATGACGGATATTTATTAATGGCTTGTATCGTTTTATTTATAATCACATTAATTAAACCTGCAATTGCAGATTTTGGTTTTCATAACAGAATATTATTGGGTATTGATACTATTTATCAAACTCCGGTATTAAAGTGGGTAATTGGTTTTTTTGCATTTTTTTATATGCTCAATATTATTTTCCGTGGCATTAAAGCAAGTGATGAGGTATTGAATATGATATTTAACCGTAAAAAGAAACCTGTAAGCAACACTTCTGATCCTGATAAGTACGATGATAATTTTTATACAGAATATGAAGAAGTGTATAAAGACGAAGACTCAAAACCGGCATCATAAAATTAATTTTTCAGTTTCCCGTTATTGTAAAAATCAACATGTGATAAAAAGAATATTTCTTCTTTGCTTAATCATTCAAACAGCTTCCGTTTTTTCTCAAACTGTTCAATGGGCAAGCTCACTAAAAAGATTTTCAACTGAACCCGGGAAAAAAGCATTTGCTGCAAAACAGGTGTTAGGAAAACCAAGTGTATTACCCGCCTGGGGAGAAAATCCAACGGCATGGGCAAGCAGTAACATGGATAGTCCGAACGAAGAGTTTATTCATATAGCTTTTGATACGCCAATGCAAATAAAACAGGTTGTTATTGGCGAGAGTTATAATCCCGGGTCAATTAAAGAAGTAATTGTATTTTCAGAAACAGGTAAAAAATATTCTGTATATAAAAATGATACTATTAAACCGAGGTGGAGCACCGGAGGAAGAATGTTTCATGTAATGATGCCATTAACAGAATATAAGGTGAGTGAAGTAAAGGTAATTCTTGATACAAAAAAAATTGGAGGTTCAAATCAAATTGATTGCATTGGCATTTCTGATGGTGATATCCCAGTTGAAGCGATTATAAATGAAATACAATATGCTGAAGAAGTGGGAGAACCTGAAAATTTGGGACCGCAAATTAATTCAAGGTACGATGATATGCTGCCGATCATTTCCCCGGATGGAAAAACATTATACTTTGGAAGAAAATTACATCCTGAAAATATTGGGGATGAAAAAAGAGATGACATTTGGTATTCAACACTTGATGTAAATAATAATTGGACCACAGCACAACATTATGGTGCACCGTTAAATAATGAGCATCATAATTTTGTTTCATGGATAAGCGCTGATGATAAAACAATATTATTGGCAAATGATTATAAAAACCCTGGTGTGGGACAAAGAATTTCTATCAGCACAAAAAACAATAATGAATGGGGTTTTCCGAAACGGTTACCTGTTGACGATATGTATAGCGAAAATGAATATTCCTGTTATCATGCAAACACAGAAGGAACAGCTATACTTATGGCAATAGAAAGAGAAATTACGTTTGGTGATATGGATATTTATGTTAGTATGAAAAGAAAAAACGGAAGTTGGACAGAACCAAAAAATATTGGCAACGTAATTAATACTGCAGCAAAAGAAGGTAGTGTTTTTATTGCAGCTGATAATAAGACTATTTATTTTTCATCAGAAGGCTTCAGCGGATATGGGGGATTTGATATGTATTTGAGCAGGCGGTTGGATGATACATGGCTCAATTGGAGTGAACCCGTTAATCTCGGAAAAAAAATAAATTCAAAGGCTGATGATTTTTACTATACAATTCCTGCAAGTGGTGATTATGCATATTTTTCTTCTCGGGAA
>JACMJP010000464.1 GCA_014380545.1 Chitinophagales bacterium
TCAATATATTGAAATCGTTTTATAAATTTTTTATTTGTTCTCTCAAGAGCATTTTCAGGATCTACTTTTATAAATCTTGATAAATTAATGAGTGAAAATAACAGGTCGCCAAATTCTTCTTCTAATTTGTTTGAATCAATCTCTTTACTCAGCGCAATTTCTTTGAACTCATTCATTTCCTCTTCCACTTTTTCCCAAACCTGTTCCGTATTCTCCCATTCAAATTTTACCTGTGCCGCTTTTTCCTGCATGCGGTATGCTTTTATCATTGCGGGTAAAGATTGCGGAACTCCCTGTAATATTGATTTCTTACCTTCTTTTAATTTTAATTGCTCCCAGTTCTTTTTTACTTCTTCTTCATCTTTCACTTTAACATCGCTGTAAATATGCGGGTGCCTGTGGATGAGTTTTTCGCATTGCGCATGCAGCACATCTGCAATATCAAATTGTTTTTGTTCATCCCCTATTTTAGAATAAAAAATAATATGCAATAGAATATCACCCAATTCTTCTTTTATTGCACTAAAATTATTTTCAGTAATTGCATCAGCAAGTTCATAAGTTTCTTCTATGGTTAAATTGCGCAGGGTGTGAATAGTTTGTTTCATATCCCAGGGGCACTGGCTGCGCAGATCATCCATAATATTTAATAATCTTGCAAATGCTTCTTTTTTTTCTTCAATTGTATGCATATAAAAATATTCTGCTGTAAAGTTGTAGAAAAAATAATTATGCTGAAAGGCTATTCCTGAGCAGGGGAATTTTTTTAGTGGTGATAATACCTATCAGCAATAAAAAGAAAACCGGGATGGTACGATAGCGGGATAGTGTATCAGCATCCATAACAACTAACCCGTACAAGAGTAATAACCCGAGAGAAAAAAACAACAGCAGGAAAAATGCGGGTGAAAGTTTTACTGATCTGTTTATCCGGATCATACAAAATAAAATAAAAGCCCATGTAAAAATTAGTTCAAAGGATTGATACATTCTAAAAAATGAAGAACTGTGTATTAAATTCGGGCGAAACAAAATATTATTTATTGCATCGGGAATTGCAGATAATAAATCTCCATAATTTGCCCCGCCCGGGCGGAAATAATAATCAGGTTCCGTTACACCAATACCAAAATAGTTTTGTATGTTTTGTAATTGCCGGGGAATATTTACCGAATCAAAAGATAAATCTGTAACAATAATAATACACAACATTATGGCAGTTATGCCGGTAAAGATGCGTTTTGAAAAATGCTTCCACTCTTTTGTGACAAGCCATATAATCAAATTTGGTATAAGCAGTAACAATAAATAATCCCGTATAAAATAGGTGAAGATTAAAATGATGATAATATATAAATATCTTACTACAGCCTGTTTCCCTTTTACTTTTTCAAATTTAAGCATCTGAGTTAATAATAAACAAATTAAAAATAATGCAGCTCCCTCCTTCAATAAACCACTACACCAAAAAACGATAGAAGGAAAAAAGAAAAATAAGATGAATAAAGGCGTCTTATTTTCAGGGTATAACCTCACAACTGCTTTGAATAAAAGAACAAGGCCTAGAAAATAAACAAAACATAAAATAATAATATTACCGAATGCGGAACCAAAAGTGAAAACATTTAAAATTGCAAGGATTCGTACCATGGTATATTCAATGCTGTACCACGAATAAAAACCGAAATCAGAAACATACCTTAATGCATCAGGGAAATCCTGAGGGTTATTTGGATTTTTGAATGTGAATACAAACTGTAAATATTGATGCGGATTTCCAGGCAGTGTGTTATAGATAAGTTTGCTTTGTGCAAAATAGTTTAAACTATCTCCATGTCCTATTATGTAAAGCCAAACTAAGAAATTACCGAGGCCAAAAATGATCTTTATAAAAAATCCAAAAGTGAACCACTTATTGCTAATACCATCAATATGAAAAAATCTATTCCTGTAAATTATAAACAGAAATAAACATGCATAGAATATTGCAACCGGAATTTCGTACATAAAAAAACTATGCAACGAAAGTACATAAAAATAAAGCGGCGGGTAAATGATTTATCCGCCGCTTTATTCGTTTTACAACCCGAAGTTGTTTTATTAATAATTACTCAACTATTTCCAATTCTTTGATAATATTTTTTGCGCCACCAAGTTTATCAATAATAAATAACACATATCTTATGTCAACAGAAATTGTTCTGTTCATGTTTGGGTCGATAATATAATCGCCAGGTGTACCCTCATAATTTCCGTCAAATGCAATTCCGATTAAATTTCCTTTTTTATCCAACACAGGGCTTCCGCTGTTACCGCCGGTAATATCATTATTGCTTAAAAAACAAACCGGAAGATCTCCATTCTTATCTGCATATCTTCCAAAATCATTTTTCATAAGCATATTCAGTAATTGGTCAGGCACATCAAATTCTTCATTACCGTCTACATATTTCTGCTCAATTCCTTTATCGGTTGTAAGATAATTGTATTGTACGCCATCTTTTGGTGCGTAGTCCTGAACTGTGCCATAAGTAAAGCGCATAGTTGAATTTGCATCAGGGTAAAATGCTTTATCGGGATACATGAGCATTTGTGCTGCAATGTATTCACGGGTGTGTTTGTTTATGTTTTGCTGTGACTGCGCATAAACAGGTTGCAATATCATAGCTTCGGTATATAAATCAATGTATAAATTGTATAATTTATCTTTTTGCAATTTTTTTACTGAAGGTTCCGCAAGAAATGTTTCTAATTTAGTTGGAGTTGTTATTACAGACCGCATAAATGCGTTCATCGTCCATGTTTTTATTTTTTCTTCATCAGTTGTACCTTTTGTATTTGCAAGGATATCTTTTAATGCCTGTGGTTTTTTATCTGCAGGTAATTTTGTATTCATTAGATTCAATAAATTCATTACCTTTTTCATTTCAGCATCATAATTATATGTTTCCCAAACACCGGCAGCAGAAGTTTTCGCAGCTTCAATTCCAGCTTTCTTAGCTTCTTCATCAACTCCTTCAGTAGAAAGTACTTCCTCCAGAGATGAAAGTTCTATCGCATAGTTTCCTGTTGGTAATAATGAAACGGCATAAATTTTTGTTAAAAATTCTTCATTCACTGTACTTAATGTGGCATAATCATTTTTAAGATCATCCAGTACTGTTCCGTATTTATTCTTAATAGTACTATTTTGTTTATTCAGCCATTGCGTAAATGCTACTTCTTCTTTTTGTTTAATAGCAACTGCATCCATCACTTTGGTCATTCCTTCAATTTGTCCATCCCATAATTTTAATGCATTCATTAAACTTGCGTAGTCAGGAGATAATTGTAAACGCACAACATCACTCTTATCCATCTCTTCTTTTTGAGCATCAGTTACAGCTTTAAAAACATTTATTTGAGCAGGGTTACTTTCAGTAATTACCTCATTCATTGCATAGCTGGTAAGATATCTTTCAGTTTGTCCGGGAAATCCCATTATCATTGTGAAATCATTTTCTTCTACACCCTCTAATGAAATTTTCAGATATTTTTTTGGCTTATAAGGCACATTAGCTGTGCTGAATTCTGCAGGGTTATTGATTTTATCTGCATATACTCTGAATACACTAAAATCACCAGTATGACGGGGCCACATCCAGTTATCCGTATCACCGCCAAATTTTCCTACTGATTGTGGTGCGGTGCCAACCAAACGCACATCGTTATAAGTGTCATAATAAAATATGTAATATTTATTTCCGTAAAACATGGATTTTACATCAACAGCCTGACCTGTCTTTTCCTCTTCCCGTAATTTAATTCTACCTGTTATTTCACGAACTTTTACCATCCGTTCTGCCTGGTCCAAACTTGCAACGAAAGGTGCCACAGAATCTGTTATGTCAAACATCTTAGATAAAATCTGCACATATAATCCTTCAATCGGTTTTTCTTCGCTGTAATTTTTTGCCCAAAACCCATTATCAAGATGATTGTTTTCCACCGAGCTTACTGATGCAATTGCATCATAACCGCAATGGTGATTTGTAAAAACCAACCCGCTTGCTGAAACAAATTCGCCTGTACAAAATCCCCCAAATTGTACTACTGCATCTTTTAAACTCGGGCCATTTGGGTCATACAGATCTTCGGCAGAAAGCTCCAAACCCATTTTTTGCATTTGTTGTATGTTCAGATCTTTCAACAGGGATAATAACCACATTCCCTCATCAGGATTTGTGAAAGGGGTGGAAGCTCTTAGAAATGTTGCAGGTAGTAATAATACAGCAACAAGAATAGATAAAAATTTACTGCGCATTGTATTAATTTTTAGTGAGTTGTTATTTTAAAAATGAGTTGCGAAGTTAAACAAATTAAATAAGTATGGCGAGTAGGTGAAATAAAAAAGGCGGATGTTACTCCGCCTTCCATATAATATTGATAAGTGTTATTGCTCTTTCATAAAACGTTTGGTAATTAATTTAATCCCATTGCTGTATGCAGCAATAAAATATACTCCGGGTTGTAATTCAGTAAGATTTACCTTAGTTTCCTTTGTATCAGGATCGGGGATGAATGACCGTACTTCTTTTCCTACAATATTCATAATTACAATGCGATCAACTCCAATTGTATAACCTATAGTTGCATAATTTTTTACAGGGTTGGGATAAATATTTAAATCAGCATCTGAGAAATCAAATAAACCTTCAATGGTATTATTTTCAGAAGTTCCTTCCTCACCACCGGGAAAAATTGCATTCCCGAAAATTGAAATAGATATTGAGAAGAAAAACAAAATTGTGTATAGTTTTCGCATAGGCTATATACTTATAATTTTTGAACTGTGGTAAAGATAAATAGTATTTCCATAAAATGCAATATTTGATTTTGTTCATATTGCTGTTAACAATCTTTAACCACTCTATAATACCGTGCCAGGGCCTTTCCAACTGGAATCTTCACAAATTTTACGGACAAATGGCAATAGTGACTCTCTAATTATCAAGGTCAAATTCTTCGGCAAGCAGGTCTTCATCCTTGAATACGCTGCTAAAAAGATCCTTAAACTGTAAGCCCATTTCCAGCACATGTTTGCTGAGTAAAGAGTATTCTGCAAGCCCGTGCAGAACAAATTCCATCATAAAGAACTTGTCATTACCGGACAATTTGGGATAATATTTCTCCACTAATTTCTTCAAACCCGGAACAGATTCCAGTGCATGGCGATAATCAGAATCCGTGACGTCATTCAATATATCTATCTTATTTCCAGCGTTAAACCAATCCACAATCTCCTGGTAAACAGATGTCCTTTTTGGGTCAGAAGCAGATTCTTTTCCTCTTACCTGCGTAAGTTTTTTTGATTTTTCAGGAGCTGGAAAATAATTTGTGAATTGTGTGCGGATAGCTTTACCAATTAAATTTAATGCGACAATAAAAGGACCTTCCTGCTCCCCTTCATACACTAATTCTACTTTACCAGTAATGCTGGGAATAATGCCCCAAAAATCGGAAACACGGATATGTGTTTTATTTTCTTTGTTTTTTAATGCCCTTCTTTCTGCTGATGAAATTAAATTTTCAAACATCGTAATTGTCATCCTCGCACTTACCCCGCTTTTTTGATCAACATATTCGCTTTGCCTTGCTTCAAATGCAATTTGTTCTATCAAATCTTTTGTTAATTCATTTACCTGAACAACATCTTTTTGTTCATCAATAATATCGGCTTCCTGTTCAGTGATAATTTTTGATGTGCGAATATCTTTGGGATAATGTGTTAATATTTGAGATTCTATTCTGTCTTTTAACGGAGTAATAATTGCCCCACGATTTGTATAATCTTCAGGATTTGCAGTAAACACAAATTGAATATCAAGTGGCAGCCGGATTTTAAATCCTCTTATCTGAATATCACCTTCCTGTAAAATATTAAACAGAGCAACTTGAATTCTGGCCTGCAGATCTGGTAATTCATTAATAACAAATATAGAACGATGACTTCTCGGAATTAATCCGAAATGAATTACTCTTTCATCGTTATAATTCAATTTTAAATTCGCAGCTTTAATAGGATCAACATCACCAATTAAATCTGCAACACTTACATCAGGGGTTGCTAATTTTTCTGTGTAACGTTCATTCCGGTGCATCCAGCTAACGGGTGTATCATCCTTCAATTCTCCAATTCTATTTTTTGCATAAAATGACAAAGGGTTGAACGGATCATCATTTAACTCACTACCCTCCACCACAGGAATATATTCATCCATGA
>JACMJP010000465.1 GCA_014380545.1 Chitinophagales bacterium
AAACTACTGTGAGCAGTATGATCGCCTGGATATTAAAATATTCGGGTTATGATTGTTCTGCTTTTCTTGGAGGAATTTCTGTAAATTTTGATTCCAATTTTGTTGCAGGAGATAATAATGTAATAGTTGCCGAAGCTGATGAATTTGACCGTTCATTTTTACAACTCACTCCTGATATTGCCGTAATTACTTCAACAGATTCTGATCATCTGGAAATTTATGGTTCGCAGGAAGAAATTGAAAACACATTTACTGAGTTCGCAAATAAAATAAAACCCGGTGGAATATTAATTGCGAAATCAAATCTCCCGATTTTAAAAAGTGTAAAGGAAAAAACTTGGAAATATTCCCTTGACGATGCTGCCTCTGATCTTTTTGCAGAGTATTGGAATCTCACAACACAACACAGCAATGTGAAATTAAATAATGGAATACAATATCAACTCACCTATCCGGGCATACATAATATTGAAAATTCCATTGCCGCAACAAGTGTTTGTTTACAGTTGGATATTGATAAAGAAAAGATTTCTGCAGCATTAAATGAATTTAAGGGAGTGCATCGCAGGTTTGAAATGATGTATAATGATGGCAAAACAATTTTTATTGATGATTATGCCCATCATCCTGAAGAGATAAGAATGTTTTTATTGAGTGTAAAAAAAATATATACTGACAAAAAAGTTACTGCTATTTTTCAGCCGCATTTATTTACCAGAACAAAAGATTTGAAAGAAGGATTTGCTGGAAGCATGGATATAGCAGATGAAATTATTTTATTGCCCATTTATCCTGCACGGGAAGAGCCAATAGAAGGTGTTACTTCAAAAATTATTTTTGATCTCATAAAAAAACAGAATAAAAAGTTATTAACAGAAAATGAATTAATTGAAAAAATTAAAACAGAAAATTTTGAAGTCCTTTGTACAATTGGCGCAGGTGATATAGATAAATTAGTGAAACCGATCTCACAAATTTTAAAACAAAAGGGAGGCACAGCATGAGTTTTAAAAAGAAACTTACCCGCATTTTTAGTGTGATGTTCATTGCAGCAACAATAACAGGAGTTATCCTGCTCACATCATTTAATTCAGTAAAACAGAAGAATATAAGATGCCCTGAAATAATTGTAAACATAGATCGCAGCACTGAATTATTTTTTTTAGATGACACAGATATAAAAGAAATTCTTATAAATAAATTAGGTGATAGTGTAAAGGGCGATAATATTTCTTCCATACATCTTGCTAAAATTGAAGAAGTGCTGGAAGCAAATCCCTTTGTTCAATCAGCAGAAAGTTTTTTGGATATGCAGGGAAATATGCATGTGCATGTTCGCCAAAAGCAGCCTGTGGCAAGGGTTATTAACAAGTTTGGTGTGCATTATTATCTTACTGAAAGCGCAGTCAAATTTCCACTCAATGATAAATTTACCTGCCGTGTACCTGTTATTTCAGGTAACATTGAAGAAGGCTTTAATAATTCAGACACAATTCAATCGAAAGTATTACGGGATGGATTTAAAATTATTCAATTTATTCAAACAAATGAACTGTGGAATGCACAAACAGAGCAGCTTTATGTGAATGAAGATGATGAATTTGATTTAATTCCAATGGTGGGTGATCAGGTAATTGTTTTTGGTAAAGCAGAAAATATAAAAGAGAAATTTGAAAAATTAGAATTATTTTATACTGAAGGATTGAATTATACAGGCTGGGAAACATATTCAAAAATTAATTTATCGTTTGACAATCAAATTGTGTGTACAAAAAAAGATACTCTATAAACTATGTATAATAACAGAATTATAACAGGACTTGACATCGGCACAACAAAAATTTGTGCAATTGTAGGACGCATGAATGAGCATGGGAAAATTGAAGTGCTCGGGCTCGGTAAAGCTGACTCATTTGGTGTGATGCGGGGAGTTGTTGCAAATATTGACAAAACTGTTGAAGCAATAAAACTTGCAGTAAAAGATGCCGAAACAAAAAGCGGAATTAAGATAACTGAAGTGTATGTTGGTATTGCCGGGCAACACATTAAAAGTTTGCAACATCGGGATATTATTACGAGAGAGGATGCAGAAAATGAAATTGCACAGGAAGATATTGACCGTTTAATTCAAAACATGCAAAAAATTGTATTGCCTCCCGGCGATAGAATTATTCATGTGTTGCCACAGGAATTTATTGTAGATGGTGAACCTGATGTAAAAGATCCTATTGGTATGAATGGTGTTCGCCTCGAAGCAAATTTTCATATCATCACAGGACAAATTGCTGCAGCAAAAAATATTTTTAAGTGTGTTGAGAAAGCAGGATTAAAAGTACTGGATCTTATTCTTGAACCACTTGCATCAGCATCATCTGTTTTAAGTGAAGAAGAAAAAGAAGCGGGTGTTGCATTAGTTGATATTGGCGGTGGAACTACAGATATAGCAATTTTTAAAGAAGGAATTATTCGCCATACTGCTGTAATTCCGCTCGGTGGAAATATTATTACTGAAGATATTAAAGAAGGTTGTATGATCATGCGCAACCAGGCTGAATTATTAAAAGTAAAATTCGGCTGTGCACTTGCAACAGAAACTGCAGAGAATGAAATTATTTCCATCAGCGGATTAAAAGGAAGGGAGCCCAAAGAAATTAAGGTGGAAAACCTTGCAAAAATTATACAGGCAAGAATGGAAGAAATCCTTGAACATGTTTATCATGAAATCCGCATGAGCGGATATGCAAAAAAATTGATTGCGGG
>JACMJP010000466.1 GCA_014380545.1 Chitinophagales bacterium
TGTCATGGGATTTACTCCAAGTGTGTTCGCAGCTTCCAGCGCAACAGCGAATGTCATGGGATTTACTCCAAGTGTGTTCGCAGCTTCCAGCGCAACAGGTATTACTACCAACGCAGCAGCAGCATTACTCATCGGTTGCGTTAATAAAACTGTGAGCACCATAAAACCAGCCATAATACCAAGCGGACCTAAACCTGAGAACCAGTTAACAATTAATCCTGCAAGATATTTATCTGCACCACTGTTTCCCATTGCAGTTCCAAAAGCTGTCATACCCGCAATTAATACTAATAATTTCCATTCAATATTTTTATATGCATCTTCAGGTTTCACTGCACCCACAATCATACTTAAAACTGCACTTGCTAAAAATGCAATACTTACATGTACATTAAAGCGATCAATAGAACTGATAAGAATTGCCAATGCAAAAAAGCCCAGGGCAAAATATCCTTTCCATAAATTTTTTGTTTTTGGCTCATGTGCAGTTAATAAAACGAGATCATGATGACTGCGTAGATTATCAAAAGCATCATCTGCTCCCTGCACTAATAACATATCACCCACTTCCAGTTCTATATCATTTAATTTATTTATAATATTTTTTCCTTCCCGGTTAATTGCAACGATAACCATTCCGTATTTTCTCCTGAAATCAATTTCCGCAATTGTACTTCCTGCAAGATCAGATCTTCCGGGAATTACAACTTCATTTAACTTTAATGATTTGCCTGTGTTCTGATAAAAATCTAATGTGTCGGCCGCAATATCAACTCCCTTTGTGTTTTTTACTTCCATTAAATTTTTTACTTCCCCTTTCACCAATGCAATATCACCTTCCCTGAAAGAAATATTTTCCCCGGGAGAAAATTGCCTGTCGCCCCTAATTACTGCCAATACATTAAACCCCATTTTTGAAATATCGCTCTGATGAATTACCTGTCCGATCAATGCTGAATCTTTCCTTATCATTATTTCAGATAAATATTCCCTTACTCCATATTGTTTTGTAATATCACCGGCATGTCTTTCAGGTAACAAGCGCACTCCTATTATAGCAAGATATAACAATGCCACACCAACCATGATTAAACCTATCCAGGTAAAATCCCACATACCAAGTGTGCCATAATCATTTTTACCGAGATAGGCATTCACTGCAACATTTGTTGATGTTCCAATTAATGTGCATGTTCCTCCTACAATACTTGCAAATGCAACCGGTAATAATATTTTTGAAAAATTAATTCCTGATTTTTTTGCAATTGCCATGGCAGGATTTATCATGAGTGCCGTAACGGTTGTATTATTCATGAAAGCAGAAAAGGCACTTGTGATAAAAGTCATTGGCACAATGATCTGCATTTTGTTTCCTGCTGAACGGCGTAATATTCTTCCGGTCCACACTTCAAGTACACCTGAAGATTCAATAGCAGAAGTAACAATAAAAATAGATGCAAGCATGATAATAAAGTCGCTGCCGAAAGGAGCAAAGGCTTCTTTATAGTTTAATATTCCCGTAAGTACAAGAATAAGTACCGCAGTCATAGTAACAATATCAACCGATATCTTTTCTGTTGAAAATGCAATGATGGCAAGAACAAGCAATGTGAGTACAATAGCTATTTCCATAGTAAAATTTTGGCTAAGATATTTAATATAGACATCTTATCTATAGTAATGATAGATTTTTAATGCAAAAAAAACTATTCACTTACATGGAGGTCAAAGATTTTTTATTTGCATCCACCAAACTCGTGTTGTTTAATACATATTCTGTGGTGGTAAGCAGATGATTCAGAATATTTTTCACATTGCATTGCGCAACATGCTGGCAATCTTCACATATTTCAGCCCCCTCCTGTTTTAAGCAGGATTCCGGCTCAAGTAATCCATCCAAAGTTCTTATGATCTCCCCTATAGATATCTTATCCGGGGAAAGAGCAAGGCGATAACCGCCGTGAGTTCCTATTTTACTTTTTAATAAGTGACTCTTTTTAAGATCGGCAAGTATATGTTCCAAAAATCTTTTCGGAATATGTTCTTTATTAGATATCTCCTGTATACTAATGTAAGTTAAAGCGTCTGTTTGCGCAAGATAAAACATTGCCTTTAATCCATATTTTGCTTTTTTAGTGATCACTGAATGAGTTATGAATAATGAGTTATGGATTTATTTTATTTTAGTTTTAATTTTTAATTGTGTAATAAATTTATGCCCACTTTCAATAAATTAACTAATAACCCCTCCCACATATTCCTGTGTTAATTTATGTTTTGGGTTATTAAGAACTTCCAGTGTTGGACCATGTTCAATAATTTCACCCAGGTACATAAATACCACATAGTCTGCAATACGTTTTGCCTGGCGCAAAATATGCGTAACCATTACTATAGTATATTTTTCTTTTAATTCAGTAAATTTTGTTTCAATATGTTTTGTAGAAATAGGATCCAATGCACTTGTAGGTTCATCGCCAAGAATAATTTCCGGCTCAACGGCTAATCCTCTTGCAAGACATAGGCGTTGCTGTTGCCCTATTGATAATCTAGCTGCAGGCTGATTTAAACGGTCCTTTACTTCTTCCCACAAACTTGCCTGTTGTAAATAATATTCAACTTTTTCTTTCAAAACATTTTTTTTGCGCTCACCGTGTATGCGCATACCGAAAGCGATATTATCAAAAATACTCATTGGCAATGGCATAGGACGTTGGGATAATAGGCCCATTTTTTTTCTGATGTTTGGTACATCAGCATTTTTAGCGTAAATGTTTTCACCATCAACCAATACTTCGCCTTGTATATCTGTTCCATCAACATTTTCTATTAAACGGTTAAATGTTTTTAATAAAGTTGTTTTTCCACAACCGCTCGGTCCGATGATAGCAGTTACTTTTTTATTCGGGATATCAATATTAATATCTTTTAATGCATGATTATTCCCATATTTCATATTCAGGTTACGGATACTGATGTGCGGTATATTTTGTTCCATGATTTTTATAATTAATTTGTTATTTGATGATTGATTAATTGAAATATAATTTTATGTTTTTTATTTTTATCACACTGTGTGTTTTGAATATTTTTTTATTAAATATCTGCTTAAAAGGCTAATACCGAAAATGATAATGGTTAATATTAATGCTGCAGCATAAGCTCTTTCCCGTACTTCTGCAATGGGTGAACTCAATTGAAAAAATATTGCTAAAGGCAATGTTGCAACAGGGTCATTAATTGAATGTGGTATATTATCCGTAAATCCCGCTGTAAAAATTACAGATGCTGCATCACCTATTGCCCTGCCAAAGCCCAGCAGTGCTGCTGTTGCCAAACCTGGTAAACTTTGCCTTACCATAACTTTGAATGCAGTTTCCCATTTTGTAGCCCCGAGCGAAAACGATGCATCTTTTAATTCTTTTGGTGCATTGCGCATTACTTCGTCCATTGTTCTTGCTATAATAGGAAGAATTAATAATCCGACAACCACAATACCGGCAAGTAAACTTACCTTCAGGCCAAGAAATAACATCAGGACAAAACCAAATGCACCATAAACAATAGAAGGAATTCCAAACATAATATCTAAACATAATCTTACAATGTTTGACAATCTTGAATTGGGTGATGCATATACGTTCATATAAATAACCATCGGAATAGTAAGAATTAATGCAAAGATTGTTGCGCCAATTGCTAAATAAAAGGAACCGATAATTGCGTTTAATATTCCCCCTTCCTTGCCAAGATAAAAACCACCTGAAGGTGTTTTTGAGATCATATCCCAGCTCATATTCGGTATCCCTTTAACCAATATAGTAAATGAAATTGCAAATAAACTTCCGAATATGATACATGCGGCTATGCGCATTAAAATATTAAATAATTTTTCTTCTGCTTTGCGTAAGTTCATTTTCATTTAATTAGTGGTTATTTAAAATTTACAAATTACGATTTACAATTATTTATTAATTATATTTTTCAAGCACTCATCAATTCAATTTCTTTTCCAACCTGTTTAGTACCCATCTGCTATATACATTAAATATGAGTACAATAACTAATAAAACTAATGCTGCAAACATGAGTACACTGTCATACATTGGGATACTCATCATTTCACCATAATTATTTGCAATTAATGAAGGGATCGGGTAACCGGCATCAAGTATATTATGTGGTATTTGCACCATATTACCAACCACCATCAACACGGCAATTGTTTCTCCGAATGCACGGGAAAAACCAAGAATACATGCGGCAATAATTCCCGGTGATGCTTTCTTTATTATAACTTTTCTTATGCTTTCCCATTTCGTTGCACCGAGAGATAATGTTGCTTCCCGTAATTCATTCGGTACAATGCGCATTACTTCAAAAACAATTTGTATAATAACAGGAAATACCATAATAGCCAGCACAATTCCTCCGGATAAAATTGAGTAACCCGTTGTTTCAATTCCCATCCAGGGACCCACATAATCACGAATAAAAGGTACAACGACTAATACACCCCATATACCATATATAACAGAAGGAATACCTGATAATATATCAAGCATTGGTGCAGCAAATTTTAAAAATGCTTTGCCTGCATATTCACTTAAATAAATTGCGGTTAAAATGCTTAATGGAATAGCAATAACTATAGATATAACTGTAACATACACCGTACTTAAAATAAAAGGAAGTAATCCAAAATCTCCTGTAAAAGGTTTGAAATTACTGCCTAACAATAAATCGGATAAAGAATTTTCCTGCAGTACTGGTATAGATTTAATAACAAGCCCTGCTATAATGAGGATAAGTAACAGTGGTGAAAAGAAGCTGAATATTTTTACCACCCTTTCCATAAACTTATCAAACGCAAATCTCCTTCTCCCACGATCATTTTTATTATGCGGGCTTGTATTCACAGAAGTGGTATTTTGAGAAATTGCTGTGTTAGGAATAGCAGACTGGATCTCCATAATTATTTATTTGCTGTTTCTTTTTTTGGTAATTTTTCTACTTGTGCATTTATTATATCTTGCGGCAATACAACAAATCCTGCATCAACTAACCCTTTTTGCCCGTCCGTTAAAACATATTTTAAAAACTCTATAATAACAGGATCAGTGATCTGCCCTTTGCTAACAAAATATAAAGGCCTCGCAGGTGGTGAAGGAAATTTACCGGATAATACAGCAGCGTTTACATTATCCATATTATCATAAAAATTTTCATCCGCTTCAAGTGTACCGTTACCATTTAAATCAATTGGTAATACAGCAATTCCGGGGTTATTAATTTTTGTTTCACTGTCATAAGCAAAACTTACGTTATTAAATCCCACAGCAAACTTGCTTTTTACAACTGCCTGCGCAAGGCCCGGATCAGCCATAACACCTACACCTTTTAAATCTTCCTGTTTTTTGTCGCCGAGATATTTTGCCCAACTTTCAGCAGCCCCTGCAGCATCACTTCTCGTAAATACTTCAATAGGTTCTGTTGCTCCGTTTCCTAAAAGATCGCCCCATGTTTTTATTTTTTCTGTGAGCCATATATCTGCAAATTGTTGCTGGGTTATTCCTTTTTGATAAATAAGATCCCGATATGGGTTTGAAGCATTAAATGTAGGAAGTACAGCATCTTTACATACTGCAAATTCATAAGCTCCTTTTGTTTTTTCTTCTTCATTGATATCACGGCTTACCATACCAAGATTTGTATTTCCTGATAATACATCCGTCATTCCTTTTCCTGCGCCCCCACCCTGAATATCAAACTGCACATCCGGATGCAGGGCTTTAAATTCTTCTCCCCATTGTACTGCCATTGGATATAATGCGAATGCACCGGATATAGTGATTTTCCCCTGCAATTCAGTGTCTCCATCATTTGTTTTTTCTTTTTTACCGCAACTTGTTATAAAAACAAATGCAGTCATCATAAAAATCAGCTTGGATAAATTCTTCATGTTTTTGAAATTTTTGGTAAATATATAACAAATCTATTAATTCTATATATTCTATGTTTTTTATAGACGATTAGCATAAAAATAATGTTGCTTGCGCAACATTATTTTACTCTAAACCCATTCTACTATACGAGAAAACAACTGTAAAACATCTGTTAGTAGTACTATAAAGAACAAACTATTTTGGTAATTTAGTGAGCTGCTGTTTCAGCAGGTCAGTGGTTAATTCAACAAATCCGGATTCAGCAACATATTTTTGACCGTCTGTTAAGGTCCATTTTAAAAATTCAATTGTTGCTGCATCTGTTGGTGTGCCTTTGGTAACAAAATATAAAACCCTTGCCGGAGGCGATGGGTATATATCAGCAATTACAGCCATATTTAATTTATCAGCATTGCTGTAAAAATTTTCCTGCGGATCTAATTTTCCGTTTTCATTCAGATCAATAGGAATTATTCCAATTCCCGGGTTTGGCTTTTTTGTTTTAAAGTCGTAAGCATAACCAACATTGTTATACCCAACACTGAATTTATCATTCGCTACTGCAGTTGCAAGTCCGGGATCACCAAAAACTCCAATACCCTCAAGATCATCCTGCTTTTTATTTCCTATATATTTGGCCCAGGCATCTGCAGCACCGGCAGCATCACTGCGGGTAAATACAGTAACTTTTTCTTTTGCCCCGTTCTTTAATAATTCACCCCAGGTAGTTATTCCTCTTCCAACCCATAATTCATAAAATTGTCTTTTAGTGATACCTGTTTCATAAATTTTAGCGTAATAAGGATTATTAATATTCATAGTTGCTACAACTGCATCCTTGCAAACAGCAAAACCAATTGCGCCTTTTGCAGTTTCTTCTTTTGCAATTTCACGGCTTACCATTCCGAGGGTAACATTTCCGGATAATACATCTGTCATTCCTTTTCCGGCTCCACCACCCTGAATATCAAATGTTACGTTAGGATGTAATTTCTTAAATTCTTCGCCCCACTTTACTGCCAGAGGATAAAGCGCAAACGCACCGCTCATTGTTATTTTTCCCGAGATGTCTCCGGGTTGTGGTTTGTTCGGTTTAAACCCGAACAGTATTCCTGCTGCAAAAAATAACAGGATAAATTTTGAGTATATTTTCATAATAGTTAATTTTTTTGTTTATAATTCTATTTATTCTATCAAATTTATAGAATAATTTTCAAAGAATAAAGTTGCATGCTACAACTTTATTCTTTGATGTTAATTTAAAATGCTGCCTGGAATTGAATTGCAAAAAGATTATTATCAACTGGTTTATCCGGATCTTCTTCCGCTACTATATTATATTCCAATTGTACCCTTGTAGTTTTACTGAAGTACCAGCTTCCCGCAAGAATATATTTATTTACAATATTCAGGTCTTTATTTATGTCTTTATCATAATTGTCAAGCCTCGCAATAACCTGGCATTTATCTTTTATTATTGTATAACCAAGAGTTGCTGCGTAGCCTGACCGTTCCAATACGTCATTAACAGTTTCTCCATCACCTTCTTCACCGTCATCTTTTCCCATCAAATATTCACCTTCAATTAAAAAGCTTTTATATTTATAAGTGAGATCGAATCCAGCACGGGTTCTGTCAGCAGTGCTATCAGGATTTGCCAAAA
>JACMJP010000467.1 GCA_014380545.1 Chitinophagales bacterium
ACAGGCTTATAAGTGCAGGATTTGATGATTTTATTTTTGTAATTGGTTACCTGGGAGAAAAGATTGAGGAGTTTGTAACAGATAAATATCCGAAAATAAAAACACATTTTGTTGTGCAGCAAACAAGAGAAGGCCTGGGTCATGCAATTTATTTATGCAAAGATCTTTTTGCTGCTGATGAAGAAATTTTTATTGTATTAGGCGATACAATCTTTGAAGCAGATATTGAAAGTGTTTTGAAAATGGAAACCTCTGCACTGGGATTAAAAAAGGTGGAAGATCCCCGGGATTTTGGAGTTGCTGAAATTGATGACAATAATAAAATAACAAAGGTGGTTGAAAAACCATCTATACCAAAATCAAATCTTGCGCTGGTTGGATTATATAAAATTAAAGAGAGCAATAAATTATTTTCTGCACTGGAAAAAAATATTGAAAATGATTTTCGTACCCGGGGCGAATTTCATTTAACAGATGCAATTATGCAAATGATTGAAAGCGGAATTGTTTTTACAGGGTTTAAAGTACAGAACTGGTACGACTGCGGAAAAAAAGAAATTCTGCTTGAAACAAATGCAATTCTTTTAAAGAAAAATGCCTATGTAAAATTTAAAGAACATCCTTTTGAGAATACAATTATTATAGACCCTGTGAGTATTGCAGATGGATGTCAAATTAAAAATTCAATAGTCGGTCCCAATGTTACTCTTGGGGAAAACACTTCATTGAATTATGCAATAGTAAAAGATTCAATTATCGGAAATTATGCAACAATAGAAGATGTTGTTTTACATCATTCAGTTATTGGCAGTGATGCATTCATAAAAGGATTAAGTCAAAGTTTAAATATTGGGGATAATACAGAAATTGATTTAAGCCAGAGTTTTGATTAATAATTAATTTACCCTTTCGGTGGTTGCAAACCCCGAAAGTGGTTTTTGAAAAATAAAATAAATAAGTTGCCGAACAGAATTATTGAATTATTTAATATCAAATATCCCATCATCCAGGCAGGCATGATCTGGTGCAGCGGATGGAAATTAGCAAGCGCAGTATCAAATGCGGGCGGTCTCGGATTAATTGGTTCAGGAAGTATGTATCCTGAAATATTAAGGGAACATATTCAAAAATGTAAAGCAGCAACAAAAAATTCTTTCGGCGTAAATGTTCCTTTATTGTATTCTGATATTGATAAACATATAAAAATAATTCTAGAAGAAGGAGTAAAAATTGTTTTTACAAGTGCGGGCAATCCAAAAACATGGACAAAGATTTTAAAGGATGAAGGCATAACCGTTGTACATGTTGTGAGCAGTAAAAAATTTGCATTAAAGGCACAGGAAGCAGGATGTGATGCAGTAGTTGCAGAAGGATTTGAGGCAGGGGGTCATAATGGAAGGGAAGAAACAACAACTTTGTGTTTAATTCCGATGGTGAAAGAAGCAATTGAAATTCCTTTAATTGCTGCGGGTGGAATTGCCAGTGGAAAAGCAATGCTTGCATGTATGATATTAGGTGCTGATGGTGTTCAGATAGGAAGCCGTTTTGCCGCAAGTATTGAAAGCAGCGGGCATGCTGATTTTAAAAAAACAATTATCAATATAGATGAAGGATCAACCGTGCTCACATTAAAAGAAATAACCCC
>JACMJP010000468.1 GCA_014380545.1 Chitinophagales bacterium
AGAAGAAGGTAGTTTTATAAGAGAACCGGATGTTGAATATGTGAAAATTTCAAAAACTCAGTATCAAGCAATGGAGAATTTGATAAAAAGTATGGAGAAACACATTGAAAGTTTAGAGAAAACAAAAAAATAATATTGTTAAAGTCTTGTAACAAAAGAAATATTTCCAGATGGAATTATTTACATATTTATTTATAGCATTCGCAGCCCTTTGTTTAATTGCTGGGGTATGGTCATTGGTTGAAAAATCAAGATATAAGAAAAAGATTACAGGTTTAAGAGCAGATGATATTATTACAGAAGGTCAGTATTTAAATGTTCAGGGGCATACAAGAACTTCTGAAGAAACATTGAGGAAATACCAGGCAAGAAACGAAATGGTGAAGCAGATGAAGATTTCAGCGGATAAAGAATTTTCTGATCCTGTTTTCGACAATTTGAAAAAAGATTTTGACATTATTCTTTCCGATGAATTTGCAGATCCGAATGATATTATATCGACTTATACAAGCCTGCTAAATATAAAAATAAGATTAGGGGGATTGAAATTTATAAGTGGTTTTATATTCTAACTGTAGCAGGTACAATTATAGGACTGATCATTGGCTTTTTTTAGCTCTTTTATTTGAGCGATCAGTTTCAATCATTGACCATGTATACATAAACCAGATAAAACATATGCAAATAAGAGTAAGAACAAAAGCCCAAATAGGTAACGTAATTGTGATCATAAAACAAAATTAATAAATATCAGCACACATCCTTAATAAATTTTGCAATACGCAGCAGTTCTTTTTTATGTATCAATTTTTTCTCCTTTAAGCACAAACGATGAAGTAATTTAATTGGAATGACAGGTTTCTTTTGCAGGAACAAAGCAATAGCATGCTCCCTACGGGTTAGAGCTTTCATGTAGTCAAATTTGTGCGGCGGAAAATAAAAACGATTGCATTATTAAGATATTGTTAAACAAACATAATATGACAAATGCCGAAGATCGATAAAAATAAAAAGCATCTTTCCAAAGAAATAAATGAGCGGTTCCTCAACGCTATGGACCAGATAATCCGGAGCGGGCAGGCAAAGAATATTAAGGATTTTTGCGATAAGCTGCCATGCGAAGTTAGCCAGGTGCATTATATGGAAAAGGGCACCCGATACCCTACAATTGAAATGCTGGGGGCTATCGTGCAGCAATTTAATATTTCTGAAACATATTTATTGAGAGGTCAGCGCCCAATAATAATGAATATTTATGAGCGCATAAATAACCTCGAAACAGCAATGCAGGAGGTAGAAAATAAATTGCTGGCGTTACACAAACCCGTTACACAAGCACCCTAAAACTTAAAAATACCAAATGCGAAAAGTAGTGATTTACAAAGCGTTAGAAAAACAGAAAAAGACATTAGAGAATCCCTCTCTCTCCGCACTCACCTTCTGTATTTATCCACAGAAGGTTTTTTATTTTGAGTAAATAATTTTTTATCTCTCATTTTTTTGTCATAACTTTCATGTGAACTCTGATTATTTCATATAAAACTTCAAACTAATGTCCACAGTACATAAGATTCTTGAAAAAAAAGGGAAGGAATTATTTTCTGTTCCTTCATCTGTTACCGTATATGATGCACTTAAGGAAATGGCTCAGCGCAATATCGGGGCTATCATTGTAATGGATGGCAATGTTTTCAAAGGGTTATTTACTGAAAGGGATTACGCACGAAAGGTAATTCTGCGGGACAGAACATCCCGTGATACTTTTCTGCATGAAGTTCTTGACGAAGATTATTTTACAGTAACTACATCAACACCTATTAATCATTGCATGAATCTTATAACAGATCATTCCATTCGTTACCTTCCTGTTTTGGAAGATGGTGAATTTATCGGGCTCATTTCTGTAGGAGATGTTGTGCAGTATATAATAGAAGACCAGCAATATACTTTGCACCAGATGGAAAGTTATATATCTGATTCCCGGGGTTAATATTATAACTGTTCTGAGTTTAGTTTTTCTATTTTTGACTTGTTATAAATGATAAGCAATATGAAAAACTATTTCCTTTCGCTTCTTATAGTATTTGCTGAAATTGCTATTGCGCAAAAAAATAAAACAGCAACTGATGCTCCATTACCATTTGATACTGCGATAACGAACGAAATACAATTTCGCTGCATAGGTCCGTGGAGGGGCGGAAGGAGCACTGCAGTTGCGGGCGATTTACAGGATAAAAACCTATTTTATTTTGGCTCAACCGGAGGAGGTGTTTGGAAAACAATAGATGGAGGAAATAACTGGAAAAATATTTCTGATGGATTTTTTGGAGGAAGCATTGGTTCAGTTGCAGTAAGTAAATCAGATCCTTCAATAATATATGTGGGTACCGGTGAAAATAGTTTAAGGGGAAATGTGAGTGAAGGAAACGGAATCTGGAAGACAGAAAATGGAGGACGTACATGGAAAAATATAGGATTAACAGATACACGACATATATTTCGAATAGTAATTCATCCAAAGAATCCGGACATTGTTTACGTATCAGCATTGGGACATTTATTCGGGCCAAATACTGAAAGGGGGATTTTCAGAACAAAGGACGGTGGAAAAACATGGAGTAAAATATTATATGTAAATGAAAATGTTGGCGCATGCGATTTAATTATTGATCCAACGGAACCGAATAATTTACTTGTCTCATTCTGGAATGTGAAAAGAACACCTTACAGTTTAGAGAGCGGGGGGATCGGTTCAGGAATTTATAAAACAACTGATGGAGGAGATAATTGGATAAATATTTCAAACAATAAAGGTTTACCGAAAGACACATTGGGAATTATCGGCATTACAATTTGTCCATCCAATCCAAATAAATATTATGCAATTATTGAATCAAAAACGGGAGGTGTCTTTGTTAGCGAAGATGCCGGAAAAACCTGGAATAAAACAAACGATGAAAGTAAATTGCGGCAAAGGGCATGGTATTTTTCAAAAATATTTGCTGACCCGAAAGATGAAAATATTATTTATGTTTTAAATGTTCAGTTTTGGAAGAGTATTGATGGCGGAAAAACTTTTAATCAAATAAATACTCCGCATGGCGATCATCATGATCTTTGGATTGACCCGAATGATGGCAACAGAATGATAATTGGAGACGATGGAGGTGCACAAATTTCTTTTGATAGTGGAAAGAACTGGAGTACATATCAAAATCAGCCAACGGCGCAATTTTATAGAGTGAGCACTGATAATGCTGTTCCTTACCGAATACTCGGTGCACAACAGGATAACTCAAGTGTAAGAATAAGACATCGAAGTTTGGATGGAGAAATTGACGGCAATGATTGGGAACCAACTGCAGGATTCGAAAGCGGCCACATAGTTGCAGATCCAAAAAATCCTGATATTGTTTATGGCGGAAATTATTCAGGCTTCCTTGGTATGTTTAATCATATTACAAATGATAACCGTGCACTCACTGTATGGCCCGAAGATCCGATAGGGCAGGGTGGTGAATTTTTAAAGTATAGGTTTCAATGGAATTTTCCTATCTTTTTTTCTCCGCATGATTCAACAACTTTATATGCAGCGGGAAATGTTTTATTTAAAACAACTGATAAAGGAACAACATGGGTTCCCATCTCTCCTGACCTTACTACAAATGATAAGAGCAAACAGCAAAAATCAGGAGGCATTATTACAAAAGATAATACAGGAGTTGAAATGTATTGTACCATTTTCGCTGCTGCTGAATCAGTACTTGAAAAAGATTTGATTTATGCAGGGAGCGATGACGGATTATTACATGTAACAAAAGACGGAGGAAAAAATTGGGAGAATATAACACCTCCCGACCTTCCAAGATTTACGTTGTTTAATTGTATTGAAATTGATCCGTTTGATAAAGGAAAAATGTATTTTGCTGCAACAAGATATAAACTGGATGATAACACTCCTTATTTATATGTAACAAAAGATTACGGCAGAACTTGGAAAAAAATTACAAAGGGAATCAATCCAAATCATTTTACAAGAGTTATTCGTTGCGACCAGAAAATAAAAGGATTGTTGTATTGCGGAACTGAAAATGGTTTATACATTTCTTATGATGAAGGAAATAATTGGTTTGCATTTCAAAATAATTTACCCATCGTTCCCATAACAGATATTACAATCAAAAATAATGACCTTATCATCGCAACTCAGGGAAGAAGTTTTTGGATATTAGATGACCTGAGTATTCTGCAAAGCATGAATTATGAAATTGCGAAACACCCTGCAGGAGCGGGAGAAAAGAATTTACATGTTTATCCTGTTCGGAACAGTTTTTTAATTGGAGGATCTCAAAATGAAAAACCAGTAAATGCGGGGATGAACCCTAAACCCGGAGTTGTAATAAATTATTATTTAAAAAATGATCCCGATACGAATGCAGTTGAAGTAACTATTTATGATCATATGGATTCTGTAATTAAAATTTTCAGTACAAAAGCTTCCGATAAAGATCTGCAATTTAAAGCCGGAAAAGGGTTAAATCAATTTTCCTGGGATATGCAATACCCGCCGGCAAAAAAAATTGACGGAATGTTTTTATGGAATGGAACACCCACTGGTTTAGCAGCTGCGCCGGGAAATTATAAAACCAAAATAAAATATGGGAAGGATTCAGTCATAACGGAATTTATAATCCTGCGCAATCCAAATTCAGAAGTTACTGATGAAGATCACATCCTTCAACATCAATTTCTTGAACAGATAACTGATAAGTTCAATGAAACACAGGCTGCCATCCTTGAAATACGATCATTAAGAACACAATTAAATGATTATGTTTCAAAACTTGGAGATAAATGTCCAAAAGAATTAAAAGATAAATCTGAGGAAATTAATAAACAGCTTACAGCTATAGAAGATGTATTATATGAAACCAAAAATAAAAGCGAACAGGATATGTTGAATCATGGCATAAAACTCAATGATAAATTAGCAGGATTGTATAATGCAGTTTCATTCGGAAATTTCCGCCCTTCACAAAATTCAAAAGAAGTCTTTAATGATCTGTCAAAACAAATTGATGTGCAGCTCGAAAAACTAAATCAAATTAAGAAAACCGATATTGCAGCAATGAATGAATTAATAAGAAAAAATAATTTACCGGCAATCATTACTAAATAAATTGCCATGTGTGAATAAAAATTTATCCCGAAAATGATTTTCATAAAAGTGATATGAGAACTTATTTCATTAAAATTCTTAATATCTTCTTGACGGGTAAGTGACAAATAAGAATGGTTTTTCATTTCAAAATAAAGCTGTGATAATATCTGATTATCGGTTTTATATCAGGCTCAAACACCTATAAAATTCAAAATATTTATTATAATTATCAGCATTTCAAACACACGAAACTGCCATCAACTTACTTTTTTTAAAATTTTTCTCATGTTTTTTTTTGAATTTCGAAATTTTCATTTACTTTCGTTTCACATTGTCCCTGAATTACATACCTCTTTTTGTTAACCGTGGCGGAGGTAGCACAGCACAGGCTTAACTGACCTGTGTCTGTGACTACCTTATAGAAAATTTCCTTCTATATTTGTTTCAAAACTTAACACATGAAAAAAATACTTTTGATAGCAGGTATGCTACTCATAATGCATAGGGGATTAAGATCACAGGTAATTAATATTGAAAGTTACAGGATACGAACAGATACAAGCGGGTGGGCAGGAAGCGCTGATGTTTCATTATACCTTGCCAAATATGATGAACCTATTCTTACATTTCTTACAAATTTACAATTACAATATAAGGAAGGTAAAAGTTTGTTTCTTATGTTAACGGATCTGGCAAGTGTTCAAACTGATGAAGAAAAGTTTGTTAGTTCAGGATTTCAGCATTTCAGGTATAATTATAAAATTACCGACAGGTTTGTTTGGGAAGCATTTGTACAGGGACAATATAATGCACCGCTTGCTATTGACTGGAGGTTTTTAACAGGAACAGGGCCAAGGTTTAAATTAGTTGGGACTGATAAATTCAGAATGTATATTGCAGCATTATATATGTTCGAGCTGGAAAAAAATACCGGAATAGAAGACCCTATAAATGCGAACAGGTTAAGCTCATATATTTCCTTCACACTGGAGACAAATGAAAATTATACGCTCACATCAACAACATATTATCAACCCAACTTTGCTGATTTTGCTGATTACAGAATTTCAACTGCATTAAATTTAAAAACGTACTTTGGAAAATACGGATACATGAAATTAAAATATTCTCTTTTAGATGATAAAGCTCCTGCCGAAGGTGTTCCGGAAACTACTTATAATTTATCCGGTGGTTTAGGTTTTGAGTTTTAATGCCCGATAATTATTTCACTATATCCTGCAATTCTTTTAATTTCATCAAAGCTTCAATAGGCGAGAGTGAATTAATATCAATATTTTGCAGTATTTCTTTTATTTTAATTAAAGTGGGGTCATCCATGCTGAACATATTTAACTGGTAAGTTTGATTTTTTATTTTCTGCAGTTTGTTTTTAATATCAGTACCAATATGTTTTTCTTCAAGTTCTTTTAAAATTTCGTTCGCCCTGTTCACGATCTGGTTTGGCATACCAGCCATTTTTGCAACATGAATCCCAAAACTGTGTTTACTTCCGCCCTGCTGTAATTTGCGCAGAAAAATAACTTTATTTCCCGCTTCTTTTGTGCTTACATGATAGTTTTTAATGCGCTCAAATTTATTTTCCAGTTCAATGAGTTCATGATAATGTGTAGCAAATAATGTTTTTGGTTTTGTAATTGGATTATTATGTAAATACTCGCATAAGCTCCATGCAATGGATATTCCATCATACGTTGAAGTGCCTCTTCCAATTTCATCTAATAGAATTAAACTGCGGTTACTGATATTATTCATGATACTTGCTGTTTCATTCATTTCCACCATAAATGTGGATTCACCTGAAGAAATATTATCACTCGCACCTACTCTTGTAAATATTTTATCAACCAAGCCAATTTTCGCCTCTGCGGCAGGAACAAAACTTCCCATCTGCGCCATCAAAACAATTAAGGCAGTTTGCCTGAGTAATGCAGATTTACCAGCCATGTTCGGGCCCGTTATAATTATGATTTGTTGTTCATCAATATCTAAAAAAATATCATTGGGGATATACATTTCACCTACAGGTAAATGTTGTTCAATAACAGGGTGCCTTCCTTCTTTTATATCGATAGCAAAATCTTCCGTAATAATGGGCTTGCGGTAATTATGCTGCAATGCAATAGTAGAAAAATTTAATAAAACATCAAGCCTTGCGATAATTCCTGCATTTAATTGTATCGGGTGAACATATTCATTCAATGCAAAAATGAGCAGGTCATAAATTTTTTGCTCGAGGGTAATTATTTTTTCTTCTGCGCCAAGAATTTTTTCTTCATATTCTTTTAATAAGGGCGTTATAAATCTTTCTCCGCTGGTGAGCGTTTGTTTTCTTATCCAATCCAAAGGAACAGCATCTTTATATTTATTGGTTACTTCAAGATAATAACCGAACACATTATTAAATCCGATTTTTAAACTTGGAATGTTTGTACGTAAAATTTCATCCTGCTGCAGTTTTAGTAAAAAATCTTTCCCACTTGTTCCTATCGCTCTTAATTCATCTAAATCTGCATTGATTCCAGGTTTAATTAACCCGCCTTTATTTATTTGTGCAGGCGGATCTTCCAAAATCTCTTCATCAATTTTCTTTTTTATGAATTCGCATAAATTAATTTGATCGCCAAATTTTTTTAAGTGGCTATTATCAGAATTTATTAAAACATCTTTCAGGTTTTTTAAAGCATGTAATGCACGATTTAATTGTAATACCTCTCTTGGATTTATTTTTTGTAATGATACCTTAGAGATAATTCTTTCAAGATCTCCTATAGTTTTTAATGCAGACGAAATCGTTTTACTTAATTCAACATCTTTTATTAAATACTCCACAATATCAAGCCTCGCCTCAATAGCTTGTTTCTCTTTCAAAGGCATAATGATCCATCGCTTTAAAAGTCTTGTTCCCATGGGTGTTGTGGTATGATCCAATACTTTGAACAACGAACTTCCTTCTTCATTAAGAGAGTTAATTAATTCCAGATTTCTTATCGTAAATCTGTCGAGCCACACAAATTGTTCTTCTGTTAATCTTGAAACAGAAGTAATATGACCGAGATTATTATGTTCAGTATCTCCTAAATAATGAATAGTTGCACCTGCAGCAATAATTGCGGCATACATATCTTCAACACCAAAACCTTTTAAAGATGTTGTGCCGAAATGTGTTAATAATTTTTCTTTTGTGTAGTCATCAGAAAATATCCAGTCATCCAATCCATACACATAAAATTTATTCCCTAATAACTCTTTAAAATGTTTAACCTGGTTTTTAGCAAGAATAATTTCAGATGGTTTTAAACTGTGTAATAGTTTTTCTATCAGATCAGTTTTCCCCTGTGCAACAAAAAATTCCCCAGTAGAAATATCTAAAAAGCTTATTCCGGTCATTTCTTTCATATTAAAATAACCTGCTAAATAATTATTGCTCTTGGTGTCGAGCATTTTATCATTTGTTGCAACACCCGGAGTAATTAATTCTGTAACACCTCTTTTCACAATGGTCTTTACCATTTTCGGGTCTTCCAGCTGCTCACATATTGCAACACGAAAACCTGCCCTAACTAATTTAGGTAAATAAGAATCCAATGCATGATACGGAAAACCTGCAAGCTCAACATGCGTTGCTGAACCATTTGCCCTTTTTGTTAAAACAATACCCAAGACTTTTGATGCAGTAATTGCATCCTGCGAAAATGTTTCATAAAAATCACCCACCCGGAATAATAAAATCGCATCAGGATATTTTGCCTTGATGCGATTATATTGGCCCATTAAGGGTGTTTCTTTTACCGGATTCATTGCGGGCAAAGATAAAAGCAAATCGGGCAATTAGATGGTTAGCTCTTATAGTAGAGTATGATCTAATATTTATGAAGTTGAATAAATGTATGCCGGATATCCTGTAACAAAACAGGTTTGTTTGATAATATGAACACAAGGTGACATATTATTCAATTGAGATGGTAAAATAAAATCAATTTTATTATTCAAACATTCATATAATAAGCACTTTTAGAAAACTGTCAAATTGATCTATCGTAAGTTGCAGATAAATTTCCCCGTCACAGGAAATTAAAATAAGAAAGTGCTTTTGAAAAAAATAAAAAAATTTTGAAGCACCTGCACCGCTTCAATATACTTTTACAACAGAACCACAATTTATGAAACAAGCACACACACTTGTATTAGCTCTGCTATGCCTTTGCTTTTACACACAAGCTTACTCTCAGTCCATAGTAACATCATTTGTAGGCATTGGCGGTCATGGATATAACGGTGATAATATTTCTGCCAAAACAGCTAAACTTTATAAGCCTATCGGAATTCAGCTTGATAAGCATGGTAATTTATATTTCTGCGATAATATGAATAACCGTATAAGAAAAGTAGATACATCAGGTGTTATTACAACTGTTGCAGGAAGCGGTATTAAAGGATTTTCAGGTAACGGCGGATTAGCCACTGAGGCTAAAATAAATCAGCCCATGAGTGTTTTAGTAGATGCAGAAGGGAATTTTTATTTCTCTGACCTTAATAATAATACTGTGTGGTATGTTGATGCAGTAACAAATATTATCTCTATTGTTGCCGGGACAGGAATTTCAGGATATAACGGTGATAATATTGCTGCAAATACGGCTCAATTAAGCTCACCCGGCGGATTATGTTTGGATGCTTCAGGTAATTTATATATTGCTGATCACAGCAATAACCGCATCAGAAAAATAAATAAAGAGACAGGTATTATTTCAACGATAGCAGGAACAGAAGGATATTTATTTAATGGTGATGATATTGCTGCTACAGAAGCTACGCTTTATTCGCCTACAGGATTAGAATTTGACCCTGACAGCAATATCGTAATTTCAGATCACGGACACCACAGGCTTAGAAGAGTTGACCGTGAAACTGGAATCATTACAACAATTGCCGGTAACGGAATAAATACATTTTCAGGCGATGGAGGTTTGGCTACGGAAGCACAAATTGCATTTCCAAGTCATTTAGAATTTGACCCGAACGGGAATTTATATTTTGCAGATCATGGTAATTTTAGAATAAGAAAGATAGACAGGCTTACAGGCATTATTTCAACAGTAGCAGGAACAGGATATGCCGGTAATAATGGCGATAGTTTAAGTCCACTGCTCACAAATCTTTCGGCGCCCTGGGATATTGATTTTGACGCAGCAGGAAATTTAATTGTTTCAGAAATATCAGTTTCCAAAGTGAGAAAAATCTCGAATGTATTTGTGTGTTCTATGCCTGTAATGCCTGTTCTTGAAACTGAGGTTGCGAATGTTTGCGAAAATTCAGAAATTCATATCAGTTTATCAGGAGGATCATTAGGTGATGCTGAAAACTGGAAATGGTATGAAGGAAGTTGTGATGGTACTGAAATAGGAACAGGCACATCTATAAATTATAATACAACCCAAAGTACAGTACAAATTTATGTGAAGGCAGTGGGCGGATGTGTAAATGAATCCATTTGTTCTGTTATTGAGATTGACCCTATTCCGCAGCAAATTTATTTTGAAGATAATGATGGTGATGGATACGGAAACGGAATTATATCAATTAGCAGTTGCTCACCGCTTCTTTCCGGTTATGTATTAAATGCATCTGATTGCGATGATACTGATCTTTTAATTCATCCTTCGGGATATGAAATATGTAATTCAATTGATGATGATTGTAATGGTATTACAGACGAGAACCTTTATACTGATATTACTGCATCAACATTTACATTGTGTTCCGGAAATTCATCGACCTTGCAAACAACAAGCATGAGCGGATATACTTACAAATGGTTTAAGAATAATATTGAGATCAGCAATGTAGTAACAAATAGTTATAATGCATCGGCTGCAGGTAATTATAAAGTGCAGGCAAATTCACCGGAGGGATGCAGTTCTACTTCAGTTGAAATAACTATTACAATGAATCAGCCCCCGGCAATAAAAATAACGACGCCTAACGGAACAAATATTTGTGGCAATGCTTCGGTGAAATTAAAGGCAACAAATAAAACGGGGTATAGCTGGCAATGGTATTTGAACGATGAAGTTATTAACGGAGCAACAAAGTCGCAATACACAGCAAAAACTGCGGGTACTTATAAATGCAGTGTTTCCACCTCCGAAGGTTGTTCAAAATTTTCATCAAATGTTTTGGTTACAAATTCATGCAAGGTTAGTGAAGAAACAGAAATGGAAAATGGAGTGGTTAAAATATATCCAAACCCCGCATCAGAAGAATTTACAATCAGCTTATCAGAAAATATTACAATGGATAATGGAAGAGTTGAAATATACAATATGCAGGGAATGAAAATAACTGAACAATATTTTAATGCATCAGGAACAAAAAATACTTTCACAATTCAATTACCTGACAACACAGCAGCAGGAATTCATCTTGTAAAAATTTATGCTGATAAAGAATACAACGAAAGGATAATAATTATGTAAACCTCTTTTTCAATTTGTGGATACCGGAAAATTATTTTATAAATAGTTTCCGGTATTTTTATTTAGTATAATTCGAGAATATATTATTCAACGTATTGTAATTGAAGTTTTGTTTCTTTTGCACCTAATGATTCAAGATATTCTTTTACTTCGAGTGCATTTGTTTCGCCTTGTATTGCATGATGCAGCGGAGTGAACCCATGCGGTCCTTTCATATTAATGAGAAAAGGATATAATTGAAGCATGTTTTTTACAAGATCCGTTTTTCCCATCAGGCAACAGGTTAAAAAATTCATTTGTGCTCCATTCTCTAACAGGTAATTTACTAATTCAATATAGCCGACATGACTTGCTGCACCAAGAGCAGTTTCAAAATCGCCACCACCCCAATCCCATGCAGCGTTTAATAAGGTTGGATATTGCTTATGCATTTCAACAACTCTTGTAATATCCCGGTGAGATGTTCCAACAAACTCCTTTACGAGTTCGTTTTTCAACTGTGGCTTTTCATCTTTTGCTGCATAAACTTTAAATGGATTTAAAAGAAGTGCTGATGTTCCTGTTATACCTGAAACGATAAATTTTTTTCTTGAGATCATAAAAATGCTTTTTGGCTGATCAAATTTAAATGTGAATTAAAGACAGTGCTGTTAAATCAGATTAATATCTGTTAATGTGCGAATTGAACGATTTTTTATTTTGCGTAGCTAAACTGTGAAACTGCCTGCTTAAATAAGATATTGCGTAGGTCAGTTGTTGTCTTTCGTTCATTTTTCATTGAATATCTCTGGTATTAATCAATCCGGCAACACTGTAATATTTTCTGAAGTAACATAGTTGCTGTAATTCCCGTTGCGGTCTTTTATGTGGATCTTAAACTGAACGGTTTCTGATGCGTTGGTATCATCAATCATAATTGTGTTATCTAATTTCACATTTAATATTCCTTGTATTGTAATATCAGAACCTTCGGGTGCAAGCAGCGGAACATAATATTGCTGCACGGTAAATATTCTTGAATCAGTAATAAATAAACTCATACTGTCGGGGTTTGCATAGCCAATGTCACCATCGCCATCCTGGTAAAATATTTCAAAGATGACGCTGTCTTCGTATTCAGTAACAGTAGTTGCAGAAACAGAACGCAATTCAATATAGGGTGTATCGCTTATGATGGGATTAGGTTCGTTTTCAATTGGTTCTTTATTGCATGCATTAAATGAAAGAGATAATATAATAAGGATAAAAAGATACGCTGATACAAAAGAGAACCTGTGCTTCAAATCCATTAATAAGAGTTCTTTTTTTATCATTCAACAATAAATGAAAAATAAGTGATGAGATAAGGATTAGTTCCGTTATCGGGGATTTCAGTTGGATCCGGATGATCCCAGTCTTTTAAATAAAAGCGGATGAAATAAATTTCGCCGGGAATATAATCGCCTGTATTAAATGTAAAATGATGATAGTACCATGATGTATATGCGGGGTCCCAATAAAGCGGACCAATAAAGGGTTCGTCAGCTGCTTCTTCTTCCATATCAAATTCATCATACACTGAAAAATCATAACCTTCTGCAGAAATTCTTGCTTTATTATAAGAAAATACATGACCCCAATAAAAATTGCTGTCCATATCAAAGTCATAACCGCTAAACCATATTTCAATATCCGTATCATCAGGTAATAACATAGGTGAAACAAAACTCATCCTATTATCATCTATTCGTGTTCCGAGTGTATCATTTATATAAGCAATAAAACCAGCACTATTTGGTAAAGTATAATCCGGAAGGGCAGGAGAGTTACCCATAACATCAGGGGCACCATTTTGTATCCAGTCAATTATTTTTTGTCTTTCTGCAGGGTATAATGTATCATACAAAGGCATTCTTCCGAGTGTTGCATCATCTGTTGTAATTCTTTCATATAACCATGAATGTGTAGTATCTCCCGGCAAAACACGGAAAGTAAAAGTTTCATCCTCATCGTTTTTAACTACAGGATGATATACCAGTGTATTATATGCACTTTGCACCGTTCTGAAATCCGGTTCAAAACTCCCGTCATGACATGCGGGCACTGCACATGTAGGTTTAAAAATATATGTATGCAAACCAAGAAAACTTGCAGAATCAATTTCAATATCATCTATTACACCATCATCCCCTGTAATTGTATCAAAAGGATTAAATACATCCACATCAGGATCTATTCTGATAATATCTTCCTTGCATGAATGGATAATTATTGCTGCAAGAAAAAAGATTGCTATGATGATTTTATTCTTCAAAATTTACGATTGACAATTATTTTTGATTTATTTATTTTTCATTTCTCCTTCCTGCTTGCTCCTTTCTCCTCTTTCTCACACAAACGCTTCATCCATTATACCGCCCGGTATTAAATAAGATGGTATGTCATCTTTAAATCCGAGGATATGTGCTATTGTTGGAACAATATCAATTGACTGACCATTCGGAACTTCAGTTGTACCTACTACGGTTCCCTGATTTACAACATCGGCTGGTCCTACAATTAATCCGAACACATCTCTTGAATTTTCATCTGTTGTATGGTCATAAGCAAATAAACCATTTGCATCCACTAATGTATTTGCTTCAAGATTTCTTCCGTGCTCAGGTATCATGATCATGATTGTATCATCTGCCAGTACTGGGTCATTTTGAATTTTATTCCACAACCACCCCATACCATAGTCACTCTTATGCAGGTTTTGAATATATCCTGAAAAATCTGTGTGGCATACATCAAGGTTTGTAGTATTTACCACTAATAATTCAGGATGGAATTGTTCCATTATTTTCCATGCAGAAGCGATATTGATAAGATCGCCTGACAAATTATAAGTAGGAACTCCTGTTGGCAAAGGCCATTCAATAGGAATATCCCCCTGTAATAATTTTAGAATAAATTCATGTATCTCCTGTTTTTCTTCAGCAGAATTTACAATACCCGGAATATCTGTAATTGATTTATCGAAATTTTTATTGAGAAAAGTTTTAATTGTATTTAAACGGTTTAATTCCTCAGGGTGTAATGCATTTAATGTAGAAAATTTATCGTATGCGAATGAACCAAATGTTGTCACCGGGCTAATATAATTTGCTCCGTATAAAGAACCATAATCCGGATGACGGCTATAATTTAATGCGGGATAAGGACCAAGATCTAAAGACACCCACCATGCATTCAATGCGCTTTTTGCAGGATCAGTATGCTTGCGGTAATATTCAAAAATGGTTGGATATTCAGGATTGATATTCAGATTCAAACCTGTTTCAGTATATCTGCCCGTAAGTACAACTGAGTGACCGTTGAAATGCCCTGTTGGACCCTCAGCA
>JACMJP010000469.1 GCA_014380545.1 Chitinophagales bacterium
AATATGCGTATTCAAAAGGAATTGTATTAGTAAGCCCAAGTACATTATTATCTGCCATGAAATTAATTGCTGATTTATGGAAACGGGACAAACAAAGTAAAAATGCAATTGAAATAGCCGAACGAGGTGGATTATTGTATGATAAATTTGTTTCCTTCGTCGAAACTCTAAGAGATGTTGGAGCAAATTTAAATAAATCGCAAAAGAGTTTTAATTATGCAATAGAACAATTGAGTGAGGGCAGAGGAAATTTAGTTAGACAGGCTGAACAACTAAAATTATTGGGTTCAAAAGCAAAAAAAGAAATGCCTGAAAAATTGTTAAGTAGAAGCGATGAAGTTGATGATGAATAATCAACTCTCAAAATATTTAATTTCTTCCTCAAAATCAATATTTGCATTTTCCTTCTGCAATTCCAAAACTTTCTGCAAATAATTTTCCCTGAATTTTTTATGTTGTTCCAGTTCAGGAAAGAATGGTCTATGTGCCATTGCAGTTTTTATTTCCGCAATTTTATCCATCAAGGGGAAAGTCTTTTCATCAATACATGCATATTTAAATTTTTCAAAAATATAATCAATTGCAACAGTATTCGGATGCAGCATATCTTCTGCATAAAACCGATAATCCCGCAGATCATCCATCATAATTTCATAGGCCGGAAAATAATAAATTGAATTGTCCTGTTTTATTATTTCATGCACCGCATTTATTAAAACAGATTTACTCAGCATATTTTCCACAGCACCATCTTTAAAATGCCGTACAGGACTTACAGTGAAAATAACTTGCAAGTCCGGGTTAAAGGTTTTTAACCTTTTTACAAGATCACTTACAATCGTAGCAACTTGCTCTTTGGTTAATTGTACTTTATTAAATAAATGCCCGGGCTGTTTATGGTTATTTGCTACAACACCATTAGTTTCCTTTAAGATGTAAACTCGTGAAGTACCAAATGTGATAATAAGATGTGTGGCAGTTTTTAAAAATGCATGTGACTTAAAGAGGGCATTATTGGCAATTTTCAGCATTTCATTTTTATCAGGGTGTGTTATGCGGCTGTGCAGGTGAAAAGATTTATATAACCCGTTCTCCTCAAAAATATCCTGCTCTGTAAAAGTATGCTGCATCATAATAGCAACAAATTCCATAGCAAGAGAAACAGGATTATAAATAATTCCAAAAGGGTTATTAAGCACATTAAATTTATGCAGCAATAATTTATCTGAAATATTTTCAGCGAAACAGGAGCCTGCGAAAAGTGTACTTCCTGAATAATTTATTTTTTTATCCGATGTATTGATGTCAAATGATGTTCTGAATTGCTCATTCATGTAAATTCAAATTAAATTGCGGCTAAAATTAACATCCTATAAATAATTATCAACTGAATTTTAATTTTAGTTAGCCGTTTTTTTTGATATTTCCCCAAGACTTTTAATTTTACAATATAGAAACACTGCTTTCATAATTTCATAACATGAGTCTTGTAAAAATACTAATAGTTGCTGATGAAAAAACCGGCATGGGAGTTATTATGCAGAGCTATTTGCAATTTTACAGTACAGGGCAGTATGAAACACATTTATTAAAAAATGCTGATGAAATTCACCCGCTGGTAATTCAGGTTATGAAAGAGGACGGAATAGATATTACAAATTTCATGAGCCGGAAAACTTCTGATATAAAAAAAACTATTTTTCAAACCTGTATTGTCATAAATGAAAGTATCCCTTCAGATATCCCAAACATCAATACAGAAGTTATTCATTTGAATTTTGCCAGTCCTTTAGCATCTACAGGCTATGATATAATTTTAGAAAAATTTCGTGCAATAAGGGAAGAAATAAAACGATCTGCAATTGAAATTACGGGGAAATTATCCCTTGTTGGGTAAATTATTTTATTCCGGGGTTGAACTGAATTTCAAAAGCACTACCTGAAGAAAAATAAAATGTGAATAAACCTGTTACACCTTGTTTTTTTACTACTCCGTTAAAAGTACATTTCTCAATTATATTAACTGAAGAAGAAGATGTTTTCGAACTTGTTGCAGTTTTTGTTTTATCAGGATAAAAAGTAATTACAATTTTATTTTCTTTTTGAATAAATGAATGCTCATATTTTGTAAATTCCTGAATTGCATAATTTGAACTTCCCTGCTTCAGTGCAAAATCCATATCGGCTTCTTTAAATCCTATTTGTTTGATCTCATCTTTCATAGTTACACCGATATTAAATGTAAGCAGCATAGTGAAATCTTTAATAGCAATATTTCCAAAGGTGGATTGTGTAAGATCAAAATAATAATCTCTTGTTGTATAAATTAAATTCGGGTCGGTCTTTTTAAATGCTGTGTCCATCCCCTGGGTCAGATTAAATTTCTCAACTGGGTTTGTATAATAATTAAGGGCACCAGCCTTAACTGAAAATGTGATGAGCCAGATCAAAATAAAAAGGCAAATGATCTTCATACACACTGTGGCTGCAGTTTTTGCTGCCTGCGTTGTTTTGGTATTCATTTCGTAATTCGCTGTTACGTAAAAATGTGCCATCGTTTGTTTGTGTATGTGCTGAGCAGGAAATATCCCGGTTATGCGCAAAAAAACGAAAAGCGTTGGAGTAAAATTGCATCTGTTCATAATATTTTTTTCACTTATTTTTAACGCCGTATTTAAAACACAGCATGCCGTTACAGGAAGAAATGGAGAAACAGGGGAATTTCCTCTTTAAGTACAGGGGACAATTACCTGTAATAATTTTGATCTCTGCTTTAATTGTTTTTGCAATTGAAATAAAAAATACCTCTATTCCTTCATCCTATATTTATATCTGTTTTTCTGTAAGTATTTTTGGGTTATTATTCAGGATATACACAGTTGGACATACTCCGAAAAATACTTCCGGCAGAAATACACAGGAACAAATTGCAGACGAAGTGAACACAACGGGAATTTATTCAACAGTGCGCCACCCGTTATATGTTGGAAATTTTTTTATGTGGCTCGGGGCAGCCATGCTGACTTATAATTTCTGGTTCATTCTCTTTTTTATAACTTTTTACTGGATATATTATGAACGTATTATGTTTGCAGAAGAACAATTCCTGAGAAAAAAATTCGATCAGCGATATTTTGACTGGGCAAAACAAACTCCTGCATTTATACCTGACTTTCAAAAATTCATTAAACCAAAATACCCTTTCAGTTTAAAAAAAGTAATTATGAAAGAAGTGAATGGTTTGCTGAATATATTTATCGTGTTTTGTTTATTTGATATTGCCGGATATTATATTTTAAATAATAAATTTGGAATTGGAAATTATTTTTGGATCATCGGATTGATATCTTCATTATCAGCTTACATTATTCTGAAAATAATTTCAAAAAGCACTTCCCTGTTAAACGATCCGGGAAGGATATAAATGTGGATCTCTAAATTATTAAACTCCAAACCATAAAAACTAAATTTTAATTATAACACAAGGCAAACCTTTAAACTCTTCAACCTTTAACCCTCCTGTCCGCAAATTGTAAAAAGTGTTAATGTCTCAAAATCTGACTTTCGTTTAACATCTTTCTCCGTATTTTCGCAGCAGAATTATGAGGAGATTATTCGGTATTCCCGCAATCATTATTTGCACTACTATTCAATTATTTGCACAAACAGGAGATGTCCGGGGATTTGTTTATGAAAAAAGAACAGGTGAGCCTGTAATTTTCACAAATGTAATTTTAAAAGGTACCGGAACAGGGGCTGCCACTGATGTGAATGGATTTTTTTCCATTGCAGATGTTAAAACCGGCGACTACATTGTGCAGGTAACAAATATTGAATATGATACATTAGAACAGGCAATAACTCTTACAAATGGCGAAATTGAAAATCTTAAATTATATCTCACAAAAGCAAACCGTCTCTTAAATACATTTACCGTTTCAGGTCAAACGCAGGAAAAAGCAACTGAAATAAGAATATCTACTATACCCATTACACCAAAACAAATTGAACGGTTACCATCTATTGGAGGTGAACCTGATCTTGCACAATATTTACAGGTTTTACCCGGAGTAATTTTTACCGGTGATCAGGGCGGACAATTATATATAAGAGGTGGTTCCCCAATTCAAAATAAAGTTTTATTAGACGGAATGGTAATTTATAACCCTTTTCATTCTATTGGATTATTTTCTGTTTTTGAAACCGATATTATTAGAAGTGTTGATGTTTATACCGGAGGATTTAATGCCGAATACGGTGATAGAATTTCTGCAGTTGTTGATATTACAACAAGAGATGGAAATAAAAACGAATTGGACGGTGAGGTATCAGTGAGTCCGTTTATTGCGAGAGGAAGAATTGAAGGACCGCTTAAAAAAAGCAAGTCACCGGAAGAAAGCAGTATTACTTATTTACTTACTGCAAAACATTCGTATTTAAATAAAACTTCACCAGTAATTTATTCTTATGTGAATGATAGCACCGGCATTCCGTATTCTTTTACCGATGTGTACGGAAAATTATCTTTTAATTCGCCAACAGGAAGTAAATTCAATTTATTTACGTTTAATTTCAGAGATAGTGTTGCATATTCTTCCATCACACAATTTAACTGGAATACAATTGGCGGAGGTGCAAATTTTGTAATTGTACCTGAAGCATCAAATGTTCTAATTGAAGGTGTATTTGCGTATTCTGATTACCAGATAACTCAAAGCGAAGCTGATGAAGAACCCCGTAACAGCGAAGTAGGAGGATTTAATGGCGGTGTTGATTTTACTTATTATATTCCTGACGGCGATATTAAATACGGATTTGAAGTAGTGGGATTTAAAACTGATTATAACTTTTTCAACCGCCTTGATCAGCAATATGAGAACACACAATTTACTACCGAACTGGGCGCATTTTTTAAATTCAGAAAAGTATATGCAAGCCATTTTGTTTTTGAGCCGAGTGTGCGGTTTCAGTATTATTCGTCACTCAGTGAATTTTCTCCTGAACCAAGGCTTGGTATAAAATATAATATTTCACAGAGATTTAGGGTTAAATTAGCGGGTGGTTTATATTCTCAAAATTTAATTTCCTCAAAAAGCGATAGGGATATTGTGAATTTATTCAGCGGCTATTTATCAGGGCCGGACGATGATCTATTTGATGCAAATGGAACGGAATCAACATCGCACTTGCAAAAATCAACTCATGCAATATTCGGAATTGAAATAGATGCTACAGATTTTATTGAAATAAATATTGAACCTTATATAAAATATTTCAACCAGCTTATTGAAATAAACAGAAATAAAACAATTCCCACCGACCCTGATTTTGCAACAGAAAAGGGTCAGGCATACGGAATTGATTTCTCTTTAAAGTATGATTATAAAAAATTGTATATCTGGACAGCATATTCGCTCGGCTTTATTACAAGAAACGACGGCGAACAGGTTTATCCGCCACACTACGATAGGAGACATAATATGAATGTCGTTTCCACTTACACATTCGGAAAAAATGATAGCTGGGAAGCAAGTGCAAGATGGAATCTGGGTTCAGGATTTCCTTTTACACAAACTGCAGGCTTTTATGAATACATAGATTTTTTTGATGGCATCAGCACAGATTATACAACCGATAACGGCACACTCGGAATTATTTATGATGATGAATTAAATGGCGGGAGATTGCCTTATTATCACCGGTTAGATATTTCCGCTAAAAAACATATCTCTATTAGTGAAAAAAATAAATTGGATATTACTGCAAGTATTACCAATGTTTATAACAGGGAAAATATTTTTTATTTTGATCGTGTTCGTTACGAAAGAGTAAATCAATTACCAATATTGCCGGCTTTGTCCATAAGTTATGGATTTTAATTTTACTCAGGATTGATAAGTTGGCATTTCACTGAATTTTTCTGCAAGTACACTACTTAATAATAAATTTTTCAATGCCATCAACATGGCTTTATGCGATGTGAATAATTCTCGATTTACATTTATTAAAGTTGCCAGTTCCATATCTGATACTGTGTGTGCAGCCTCAATCGCATAAATTTCATGCAGATTTGTATTATAATCTTTTTGTATTTGTTTCAGTAAAGCGGATAATGTATTGAATATTTCATTTTCATCCATTAATGAATTAAGTGTATCAAATTGTTTGTACAATGCATACGTTTCTTCTTTTAAATGATTATAGAATTGAAACAAAACATCTTCAGAAGAATTTTGGAAATCAAGCAGATTGTCATGAATATCTTTTATACATTTTGATGCATGCATACAACTCCTCACAGCAGCCATTAATGTATTCACTGCCACAGTTTGTTGCTCGCTCAGTTCCTGTTTACCCAATTGAATATAAAAAGATTGTATCTCTCCATGATGTTCTTTTAATAATGAATACTGCTCTTTAAAAGTTTTCTTTTCATATTTTTTTGATGCAGGTAGTTCAGAAAAATCTTTATCACTCTTTAATTGCAGATCATCAATACCGAAAGCATTTAGGTTCAAACGCTCGCTGCGATACATGAAATAGATTGTTTCTTTTTCAAGCATACCAATTGCTGCATCAGCAACTTCAGGTTTTGTTTTATGAATATAAGCTGACACATGCGCATCTGTTTCTTTAAATAAACGATCTAAAAATTTGCTATAAGGATCCAGCAAAGGAAGAAATAATATTATTCCGAATAAATTAATCCCCGTTTGAAAAGTAACTAAGCCAACTAACGGATCATCAACAGATAAATAGCCTGTTATAAATACGGCAATGGGTTTTAAAAAAATGAATGCAAGCACAGTAAGCACCATATTGTAAATAAAATTTCCTGCTGCTACTCTTTTCTTCACTGCAACACCATCCAATGAACCCAGAATTAATTTTACACTTGTTCCCACTTCTGAACCAATAACAACTGCAATAGCAGATTCAAAATTAATGAGCTGCTGGCTTAAAATACTTAATGTTAATGCAATGGTTGCCGAACTTGATTGTGTGATTGTGGTAGCAACAAAACCGATAATAAGAAAAATAAAATTACTGCTTTGCGCAAAATCAGCGAATAAAGTTTTCATATATTCATTCTCTACAGATTCTTTCATAAAACCCAAGCCAATAAAAAGAAAGGAGAATCCGATAAGGAAAGAGCAAATATTTTTCAGCCTTGTTCTGTCCTCGTAAATAAAAATTAATATTCCCGCAATCCCCACAATAGGATAAGCAAATGCTTCAATGTCAAATTTAAAACCGATAGTGGCAACTATCCAGCTATCTAATGTAGTGCCCAGGTTGGTTCCCATAATTACAGCAAAAGCATTCCGCATGGTAATAACACCTGTACTCACAAAAGCAAGCACCATAAAATTGACTGCGGAGCTGCTTTGCAAAATGGCCGTAACAATTGTTCCACCGAAAATTGCTTTAAATGTATTGCTTGTTTGCCTGCGCAAAAATAATTTAAACGAACGGCTCATCATATTCTTCAATGCATTTTCCAGCATTTGAATACCGATAAGAAAAATACCAATGCCCGCTACTATTTGCCAGATATTAAAGTCCCCCATAGTGAATAGCAAATGTAGAAAGAAAGATGTTTTATCGTACTAATATCATACAACAGATAAACAAACTTTCTCCACAAAATTCTGTTTCTTATTTTTACAAAAAAAAATACTTTATGAGCAAATTAAATAACATCGGGCTGGATACAAAGAAAAGTAAAGCCCTTGCTGAAATGCTTAATGACCTGCTGGCAAATTATTCAACCTTTTATCAAAATGCAAGGGGTTATCACTGGAACATTAAAGGGGAGAAATTTTTTGAGCTACATGTTAAGTTTGAAGAGCTGTATAATAATCTATTTTTAAAGATTGATGAAATAGCTGAAAGGATATTGACACTTGGCTATACGCCTAAACATAAATATTCAGATTATTTTAAAACTACCAATATCCCGGAAAGCAACCAGGTGTCTGACGGAAAAAAAGCAGTAGAAGAAATTCTTGATGCATATAAAACACTTATCACCAAACAAAGGGAAATTCTTGAATTGTCTGCCGAGATAAATGATGAAGGAACAAATGCACTGATGAGCGATAATATCCGTGAGCAGGAAAAATTAGTTTGGATGTATTCTTCTTTTTTGAATAAATAATTTCC
>JACMJP010000470.1 GCA_014380545.1 Chitinophagales bacterium
GAAGGCGCAAGCATATCATCAGGATATTTCTCAGAAACGGTACTTAATAATTGCATTGCTGAAGGATAATCCTGCATGAATAACCTAAGTCTCGCTGCTTCAAATAAAAATTTAGGAGCTAGTGAATCTTCAGGGTAATCTTTTGCAAAATTAGTGTAAGCAAGAATTAGCTCAGTAGTTTGCGTTTTATTTTCAGGAGCTATTTGTGCGGAAGTACTTAATACACTGTCTAGGTTTTTCTGTAATAGTGTAATTTCATCCAATGTTTGTTTTCTTTTATCACAGGAAACAAGAAATATCAGTAAGCCAAAAAATAAAATTGAGAGGTTATTCAATAATTTCATATCACTTCTTTAATTGCCACAAAAATAAACAGGAAAGATAAAAGCTAAAGATATTGTATCAATAAATAAAAAAGCAGGGAACTACCCTGCTTCACTATTAACTATAAGAGAAAACTAAATATTTTTAAAATCCACGGCGAACAATTATCCCAACAGACACAGGATGTAATTCAGGACCTTCGCCTTCTTTAAACATCGCTGTGAGATCATAACTTGCGTACAGGTTGAATTTACCATAACCAATTGTTGCACTTACTTCCTGGCGGAAATTATTCAGATTAAACCTGTCTTTCTCAATATCGCTATTGCCATCTATTTTATGTTTTGTTTTTGCTTTTATCAGAATACCCGGGCTGTAACCAAAAGACATGCGAAATGATTCGTCAGTATCCCAGGGTCTTGTTTCAAAGCCAAGGGATAAAGGCAATGTAGCATGCGTTGTATTGAATTTGTTTTTATCGTATGCAATTGTTTCAGATACTAACATCAGCGTATCCAAATCAGGAAGAATTGTAAAATCCTGATCGAAACGGTAATGATGCCATTCCAAACCAAGCCCGTAATTAAAATTCACAAAACCTTTTTCTCCAAAACTCACCCTCGATTTAAAAACATCTACATTCACATCCATACTTCCCCAGAAATGTAAATCTTCGAGTGCTGTATACGGTGCAGGTACATCCAATTTATTTTCAGCATTCACATAAGTATTATATCCAACGGATAATAAAAACCATTCTGTATCAAAATTATCTACATCTTTATCTTCCTCTTCAATTTCTTCATACTCATCTTTTCCCATTGAAAAGTCAACATCATTAGAGCCATCTCCTTCTTCCCGTATAATAATTTTCCAGTCACCAACTTTAATTGAAGTAGAATCTTTTGCTGTGTCAATTGCCATGGCGTATGTATTATCCAAATTATTCAATTCTTCTTCGAGCTCAGTTAATTCTTCCAGCAGATCTTCATAATCATTTTCAGAAACATCATCCATATTAACTTCTTCTCTTAGGTCGTCAATTTCATCCTGCAGGTCCTCTGCAGCATCCACTTCATCCATTTCATCTTCACGAACAATAAGCGCCCCGTTTTTTGAAATACCCATATCATTAATGAGCCATGTATTTCCTTTTGTATCTGTTATTGTCACCACATCTCCATCAATACTAATGGAAGGGGAATTCTGCGCCATCAGCATACTGCTGCATAACATTGTAAAAACTACGATTAAATTCTTCATATTATTTGTCTGTTTTTTTTCGGTTATAATATTCAATATCAAAAATCTTTATGTGTGTTTCCTTAAGATCATCCGTATCATTTTTTTCTTTATCATCTTTACCAAATCCTAATAAACTGCCTATACTTTCAGTAAATGCCACAGTATTATTATATTTATCAATGATCGTGTTATTATTCTTTGTTTTCATTTCCGGTTGTACATAATTAGCATATGTATATTGCAGGTAATTTTCATTTACATCCCTTTCAATCCTGCCCCGGTGTTTTATAACATCAATTTCATCTATTGATGCAAACTCCATGTCTTCTGTAACAAAATTTGCATCTCTCTGTATTTGCTCCATTTTATTTTCCTCTTTCAATTCCTTTTTATCATCAGCAAATTTTTCTTTTTTAATTTCCTTTTCTTCAGCAAAATATATCTCAGGTTGTTGTTTAATATTTTTTTCAGATTGAATAGCCCCACTATCTGTTGTTTCTTTTTGTTTGAATGCAAAAACCGGTTTGCTTATTTCTTTTGCCGTATATTTTATTCCGCTTACATCTGCATTATTTACTGATAAAAATTTAACCCCTGCAAATAACAACATAGCTGCTGCAATTCCTATTGCATATTTTCTCCATACAGGCATACCGATAACCCTTCCTGCTTCTTCTTTTTTCAGCATTTCTTTATTTTCAAAAACCATATGCATATCAGGCTGCAATTTTGTTTGCTGAAATATTTCAAGTTCCGATTTTAATTCAGGATGCACTTCCAGAAAATGCATTAACTTTTCTTCCTGCACTTTGGAAAGATTACCTTCTATGTAATCAACCATCCATTCTTCGTAATTATTTATATTTATGTTCATATTAAATGATGGATACTAACCAAATAATTTTTTAATGTTTGTCTTGCCCGGAAAATATATACTTTCACCTGGCTTTCTGTTAATGCTAATAACTCTCCTATTTCTTCATAACTATAACCTTCATAATCCCGCAATACAATGCAATTTTTCTGCACTTCGGGCAATTTTAAAAGCGCCTTTTCTATTGCATCCTTCACATCAATCTGCATTTCTGCAGTTCCGCCTTTAGCCCCTTCGTCCATTTCCTCCACATAATTCATTCTTTTATTTCTGCGGATGAAATCTATCATGTTATGATAGGCTGTACTAAACAAATAGCTTTTCGCCTTCTCAAACTGCACATTTTCATGGTTCTTCCACAAGATCTCAAACGCATTCTGCACAACGTCCCGTGCATCATCTTCATTTGTAAGATTCTTGCGGATAAACCGGAATACACCATCAGCCCATGTGTCCACCACTTCATTGTATTCCTTGGTTGTCATCCTGCAATAGGTCGTTTATGGTTATATAAAAGTTACACTTTTGTTAAAAAATATTTGGATGGTTGATGAAAGTTACTGTTTTCATACATTGTTTGATGTAAATTTACCCCATAAAATATATGTGTTATGGCTATTCTATTTCCAACAGATTTCAGCGAACAATCAGTTAAGACATTCGGATATGCACTGGAGTTTGCAAAAAAGTTAAATGTTCCGATTACCCTGATACATGTTTATCATATTCCGGTTATGAACCCCGCTACAATTGAATTGGGTACCAATATGGTTAATGAAGAATTATTAAATGCAAATGAAACTGCAATGGAAAATAAACTGAAACAGTTTAAAGATTCCCTGCAGGCGCAATATGCAAACAGTTATCCTGATATGGTAAAAGTGTCTGGTATGGTGAGAATGGGATTGGTGGGTGATGAAATAATGCGGACGGCAGAAGAAATTAATGCAAAATATATTGTAATAGGTGTAAAACAACGCAATGATTTGAATAGATTTTTAATTGGGAGTTCAACAATGCACATCATTAATAAAAGTAAAATACCCGTTATTACAGTACCGGAAAATTTCAATCAGCTATCATCTGTTCAAAAAATAGCATATGCCACAGATATCACTTTTAATGATAATACTATTATCATTAAATTACTTGACTTAGCCAAATTATTTAATGCAACCGTAAAATGTTTTCATGTGCATGACAGCAAACTGGAAATTGAAAACTCTATTATCGATGATTTTATTGAACAATACAGAGCAGAAGCAAACCAAAACTTAATTACTTTCCAGCTAATTGATAACCTGAATGTTTTAGATGGTATTGATTATTTTGTGAAAGAAAATAATATTGACCTCTTATGTGTATTGAAACAAAAACATTATTGGTTAGATATTTTTGAGAAAAAGATTACGAAACACCTGGTATTTAATGAGAATGTTCCGATGCTGATCTATCATGAATAAAATCTGCATATACAATCAGGTATTTAAATATTTAACTACAATTAATTCATTACATAACATCTTTTAACCAGCCCTTAACTTTAATAAACATTTACATGAATTTCCTTTGCACATAACTTAACCTCTCTATATGTGCACCACTACTACAATGAAAAAAACATTTAATGTTGTTTTTCTTTTTTATTCTTTTAATATTTATTCCCAAACATACGCAACCCAAAGCCAGCCTAAACCCACACTTCTTGCATCTAAAATCACATCAGCCCCAAAAATTGACGGAAAACTTGATGATGCTGTGTGGCAGACATTACCCATTGCTACGTTGGATATAACTTATCTTCCGGAATATGGAAAAATTCCTTCAAAGAGAACAGAAGTAAAAGTGATATATGATAACACTGCCATTTATTTTGCTGCAATGTTATATGACGATGATCCTGCAAACATAAAAAAACAATTAAGTGAAAGAGATGGTCACAGTATCGCAGATAATTTTACTGTCGGATTAGATACTTATAACGATGATATAAATGGTTATCGTTTTATTGTTTCTGCTTCAGGCGTACAGAGTGATCAGCGCATTTCATTAAACAGCAATGACGACAGGAGCTGGGATGCAGTTTGGGAAAGTGATGTTGCAATTCTTGATAATGGATGGAGTTGTGAAATGAAAATTCCCTACTCAGCAATTCGCTTTCCTTCAAAAGAAATTCAAAACTGGGGGCTGCAATTTAACCGGAACGTAAACAATACAGGGGAATATATTTTATGGAGCCCTGTTGATCCGAATGTGTACGGTATTATTGCGCAGTGGGGAACACTATTTAATCTTGAAAATATTACTCCACCACTGCGCTTATCATTTTCACCTTATTTAAATGCAGGATATCAATGGACTCCCATTAATGATGATCCGGTTGAATACTCAGGAGAAAGTATTTTAAACGGTGGTCTCGATGTC
>JACMJP010000471.1 GCA_014380545.1 Chitinophagales bacterium
AAAATACCATTGATACGATTCTGCGGGGGGAGCAAGCAAACTATGATCATTAAAACTGATAACAGGTTTATATGTATTGCATTCACCTGTTCTTAAAAAATACACCTCATTATTATCGTTTTGTAAATTAAATAAAGTGTCTTCTGAAAAGATGATCGTATCACTACAAAAATGCCCGGCGTTATAAATGTTGCCAAAGTCATCGCTTGTAATTACAGTTCCAAAATCATCATCAGAACCATTGAAAGCTTTTGCCCAGACAGGTTCACCCGATCCATTATACTTTACTATCAACGCACTTCTTCCGTATGAATTATTATTTGTGATCAACGTATCACTGCCAATGATGATGGTATCTTTAAATGTATTACCTGTTGCATAAATAAAATTATTTTTATCTGCGCAAATATGTACTATCTCATAATCCGGAATATTTGCCCATTGGACTTCGGCATTACTATTATATTTTACTAAATACCAGCTAAACGAATTTTCTGTTATAAGTGTAATTGAATCGAAAGTAATGTTATTATATACTGCACCTGATAAATAAATATTATCCGACTTGTCTGTTGTCATGTCTGAAATACTTGCAGATGATTCAGAAATATCCTCCAGCCAGATCGTTTTGCCCTCAGGATCCATTTTAGCAAGAAAAATATCATCTGAACTATTGTTTTGATTATCCTCTATCGTATAATCATCAAATGTGATGTCATGTCCGCTGAATATTCCTGACAATATCAAATTGCCACTTTCATCTATTTCGCATTCCAGCGGAACATCGTCATACCCTTGCCCCTGAATAAGTTTAACCCTTATAAAATTTCCATCATTCCTATATTTTGCTATGAAAATATCCTGTGATATGGAATTAATTTGTAAAGTTGTATCCTCAAAAATCAATTCATCTTCATAAGTTTGATACATACCGCATGCATATATATTATCATCATGGTCAGTTGTAATGCAATTAACAAATTCATTTGCCTGAAAGTCAAATATTTTTACCCACCGGAATGTACCATCAGATGCATATTGCGCCAAAAATTCATTTCCTGAACTTTCATCTGTAATAAAATTAAATGCTCCGAAATTTATTTCATCACTATAGGTATATCCGCTTAGAGAAATATTGCCTTTGCTGTCAATACTCATATCAGTAGGAGTTTCCGAGTAATAACCGCCTATTGAAGTTACCCACTGAAGCAATCCTTCCGTATTATATTTAGCTAAAAAAATATCACTGGTGGTTGTATTTGTGTTTTCAATTATTGCATAATCTAATTCGATTGCCGGACTATAAAACTTTCCAATTATATATAAATTACCTTCAGCATCAGTAACTATATCAGTAATAAATTCATCATTTACACCATGTATTTTTTTTGCCCAGTTTATTTCCGGCAGTTGAGCATTTGCTAAAAAACAAAATGAAAAAATGCAAAAAGCAGAAAGAATGATCTTGTGTTTCATACAGAATGGGTATTTCTGATACAAATATATGTTTTTATAAATGGTTGTTGGGAATATTACCAACTATTTATAACCTCGTACATTTTTCACAGCCTCCATGTATTTGTAACGAAACACCGCTGACAACTTTTTAAATTTACAATTACTGCTATTTATTATTGACAGGCTTCCATGCAGGGAACTCTGCCCGGGCAAAAAAAAATTATGCATCAATTTGCTTCAAAAATTAAAACTTACAATATATTTGTACCACCTGTGTTTTCATGGGGATCCCGCTTAAGTTCAAAAGGCTTGGGCGGGTTTTTTATTCCTCTGCGACAAAAAAAATATCCTTCATTAAATACGGATTAAACAATATTCAAAAAAACATCAGTGTAATATTATTGAACCAAAATAATTTTACACTCTTCAGGATTTTTAAGGATCAGGAGCCTATTTTGAAATGATAAAATGCAAAACCACTGCAGATCGCCGACTTACTATTTCCCCTACAACTTTTCATCAGATCCTAAACTTGCAGCAAGATATTCCCTGTTGAGCCTGGCAATATTTGCTACTGAAATCCCTTTTGGACATTCTGCTTCACATGCATACGTATTTGAACATCCTCCGAAACCTTCATCATCATGCTGATTCAACATGGCTATTACCCTTGTTTTCCTTTCAGCTTCTCCCTGTGGTAATAAAGCAAGGTGTGAAACTTTTGCTGAGAGAAACAGCATTGCTGAAGCATTTTTACATGCTGCTACACATGCACCGCAACCAATGCATTCGGCAGCATCCATGGCAAGGTCCGACCGGTGTTTTTCTATGGGAATTGCATTTGCATCCTGCGCCTGACCTGTAGAAACGGAAATAAATCCGCCTTTTGATATAATCCTGTCAAATGCAGTACGGTCAACTGTAAGATCTTTTATTACCGGAAACGCCCTGGCACGGAACGGTTCAATTGTTATTATTTCGCCATCATTAAAATTTCGCATGTAAAGCTGACAGGTTGTAGAAAGTTTCTGGGGTCCATGTGCCCTTCCATTAATATACATACTGCAACTGCCGCAAATACCTTCACGGCAATCATGATCAAAAGCAACGGGTTCTTCTTCTTTGCGGATGAGTTGTTCATTCAGCACATCTATCATTTCAAGAAAAGACATATGCTCACTCACATTGTCAATTTC
>JACMJP010000472.1 GCA_014380545.1 Chitinophagales bacterium
ATTTGCACACATTCCCCGGCAATTTTTATATGCATATGTGCTGGCAATAACGATAAAACAATGTCAGCTTCTTCCAGTATTATTTTTCTCACTCCTGTGTTCTCATCCACATTAAAATAAATAGCCCTGCCGTGTGCATGACCGTTTATTTTTTGCCGGGCTGCTTCCACACTCAGGTCGCCAACAATCACCATCCAGTTATTTTCTTTTGCATGATCCAGCATATATTGTATCAAAGAAGCAGATGATTTTCCGGCACCAAGAATTAAAACATTTTTCATACTTATTATATCGGCTGCGAAGTTAGTATTTTTATGATCAGAAAATTATGAAGGAACATCATTATACCTGCACACTCATAGAAGTTAATGTTGATGAAATTTCAGAAAGTGAAAGGCAATTAATAACAAAAGCAGAAGAAGCATTAAAAAGTGCGTATGCACCTTATTCTGAATTTAAAGTTGGTGCAGCAATTTTATTGCAGAGCGGAAAAATAGTATTGGGTAGTAACCAGGAAAATGCAGCATATCCGAGTGGCTTATGTGCTGAAAGAGTTGCACTGTTTTCTGCAGCTTCTCAATTTAAGGATGAAAGAATTATTGCAATGGCAGTTACGACTTCGAAAGAAACCGATGAACCAATTGCCCCTTGTGGTGCATGCAGGCAAGTGATGATAGAATATGAAGTAAAACAAAATGATGCTATTAAATTATTATTGAGTAACGCTTCGAAAAAAATTTATATTTCGCAGAGTGTTGAAAATATTTTACCGATGATTTTTAAATTGGAGAAATAAAATAAAGATTGAGCAAACAAAAACCGGAACACAGAAATACTGTAGCACCGGAACACCGAAAATAATGTACGCAGTAGTTGACATAGAAACAACAGGGGGTAATGCGCAATATCACCGCATTACTGAAGTTGCCGTTTTGGTGCATGACGGAAATAAAATTATTGATACATTTCACACCTTAATAAACCCCGAACAGTTTGTTCCGAATTTTATTACGCAATTAACAGGTATTACAAATGAAATGGTGGAGAGTTCTCCTACATTTAAAGAAATTGCTGAAGAGTTATATTCTATTTTATTTGATAAAATATTTGTTGCACACAATGCCGCATTTGATTATGCCTTCCTGAAAAGTTTATTTGAAATACATGGGTACCAATTCAAAGTAAAAAGACTATGTACGGTAAGATTGAGCAGAAAAATATTCCCGGGATATAAAAGCTACAGCCTTGGAAAATTTAGTAATGAACTCGGAATTGAGATTAATGGTAGACACCGTGCTTATGGTGATGCTGCAGCAACTGCGGAAATATTTTCGAGACTTGTTAAGAATGACCCGGGCGATGTAATTGAGAATTATTTAAAACGCAATTCAAAAGAACAATATTTACCACCGCATGTAGATAAAAAAATAATCGAATCGCTGCCTGCAAAACCGGGCGTATATTATTTTCATGATGCAAGTGGAAATGTCATTTATGTTGGTAAGGCGAAAAATATAAAGAGCCGTGTACTGGGCCATTTTACATATGCAGATAATGATGGCAAAGAAAATTCGTTGCGGAATGTTATGCATGACGTAAGTTATACATTAACCGGAAATGAATTAATAGCTTTACTATTAGAAAGTGAAGAAATAAAAAGAAAAAGCCCGCAATTTAATTATGCGCAAAAGTTATGGGACAGGAATTACTGCATTTTCAAATTCATTGATCAAAACGGATATATACATCTTGCAATAGAAAGATATAACAGGAAAAAAGAAATGCTGCGTATCTTCCCAGATTATTTAAGTACAAGACAATACCTCACAGAGAAAATGCTTTATTTTAATTTGTGTGCAAAGCTCTGTCATTTGCAGGAAGTAAAAAAGGCATGTCATAATGTTGCGGAAAAAATTTGTTATGGTGCATGTATTGGTGAAGAAAGTGCGGATGATTATAATATGCGGACGGAAGAAGCAATTAAATCATTTAATGATGATCTTGCCACTTACTTTATTATTGGGAAAGGCAGAACGTATGAAGAACATTCTGTTATTTATGTAGAGAAGGGACATTATCTCGGATTCGGATTTATAGATGCGACATATTTTAATAACGATCATCAGCAATTAAAAGAATGTATTAAATGGCGACCGGATACACCCGATGTGCAACGTATCTTAAATATGTATCTTACAAAATATCCGAATGAAAAGAGAATATACACACATATTGAGAACAGTTTAACGTAGGATAATTAGTAAAAAAATTATTACTCATTCACCGGAAACAGTGAAGTAGTGTAAATTATTTCCAATCTCTAAACTGCATATTTTAATAAATCCTTACCCTTTTTCTCACTTACAAACAGAAACGTTAACTTTACGCCTCGCAAAAAACAACACAAAAAAAATGAGTGCAAACCTCAAAAAAACAGATAGTAAAAAATGCAGTTATATTTCAGTATTGATACGAACTGAGGAAGATATTAAACATCCCCTTTTACAGCCTATTGCCCATGTGCTTACCCGCAAGATCAATGAAAAAGATAATGGTTTTATACACTGGTATGGAGAAGATTATACCATTGATGTGATCATTTTAAAACATAAGAACGGAAAAACAGAATATGAATTAATGGAAGAGTCCCGCAGTAGGGGAGGGCACCTTGCAAAAAAAATAAATTCTGAAAAAAGTACTGAGATATGCGTTTTAAAAGCCGGAGAATCTGTTAGCAAAAATGAATTGCTGTCATGTATTGAAGGAATCTCATTAGGCAATTATCAATTTAATAAATATAAGACAGAGAAGAAACAACATACGCTGCAAAATATTTTAGTATATGATGATTCTGTTTCGCAAAATGAACTGGATGAATTAAAGGCTATTCTTGATGCGAATGAAATTGCAAGAAATTTAGCGAATGAACCTGTTATTAATTTAAATTCTTTACAATTAAGTGAAAATATTTCTGCTTTAGGAAAAGAATTTAATTTTAAAACAGAAATATTATACAAAGCACAAATTGAAAGTTTAAAAATGGGCGGATTGCTCGGTGTAAATTTTGGCAGCACTGTTCCACCTACTTTTAGTGTTCTTGAATATAATCCTGCAAATGCGAAAAATAAAAAACCATTAGTGCTTGTGGGCAAAGCAGTAACCTATGATACAGGTGGTTATTCATTAAAGCCTGCACAAAGTATGGTTACTATGAAATCGGATATGAGCGGTGGCGCTGCAGTAATAGGTGCGTTATGTGCAATCGCAAAAAATAATTTGCCCGTTTATGTTGTTGGATTAATTCCTTCAACTGATAATCGTGTGGGTTCTAATGCGCTTGTTCCTGATGATGTAATTACTATGAGCGACGGAACTACAGTGGAAGTTTTAAATACGGATGCGGAAGGAAGATTAATTCTTGCGGATGCATTGCACTATGCAAAAAAATACGACCCTGAACTCGTAATTGATCTTGCAACATTAACAGGTGCGGCAGCAATTATAACAGGTTCACTCGGCAGTGCATTAATGGGAACTGATAAAACCTATCGTAATTTATTAATTGATTGCAGCAATGAAACATTCGAACGACTTTGGGAAATTCCTTATTGGAAAGAATATGGCGAAATGATAAAAAGCGATGTTGCTGATATAAAAAATATTGGCGGCGCTGCAGGCGGCAGCGCAACTGCCGGAAAATTCCTGGAACATTTTACAACTTACCCCTGGCTGCATCTCGACATTGCCGGCCCGGCATTCTTAAAAGATGATGAAGCATACAAACAAAAAGGCGCTACAGGAGTTGGTGTGAGGTTGCTGTATGCTTTTGCAAAGAGATTTATGAGTTAATGTAATAATTTGCTATTGAAATATACACCTTTCATGAAGGGCTCATCAGGTGATGTCTGCTTCTGAATCATTCGGCTTCATTTATTAAAATAGCACAATGAATTGTCAACTCTGAACGGTGTGTAAATCTAAAACCCTATAAATCGGCTTATGAAAATTTTCACAACTTCAGTATTATTACTTATCGTAATTTGTTTTTCCTGTTCACCGAAATTTGATGTTGTGAGGAAGGAAATATCCAATGGAAATAATCCTCCTAATTGTGTCTGGTTAAAAGATAATTTACATATAGATCAATCGGAAGTTTCAAACACAGATTATCGTGAATATATCTATTGGTTGTTGAGGCATTATGGATCACAATCGGATCAACATAAAAAGTCATTGCCAAACACTGTAGTATGGAGACAGATAACTCCTTTCTATCCTGCTTATGAAGAATATTATTTATGGTATCCATCATACGGAAACTATCCTGTCGTTGGAATTACGAAAGATCAGGCTGAAAATTATTGCAGATGGAGAAGTTATTCAATTAATAAATTCATATACGCTCAGGAAAATAAGGTAAAAAAAATTTCTTTTTTTGAAGATACAACTTTTAAATCCAACTTTCCAATTAAATATATTTATCGATTACCTACAAAGAAGGAATGGGAATATGCAGCTACTGCAGGTACAAAAAGTGAAATTGGTTATGAAAATATTTTAACTGATAAAAATGAGTATAAGATTAATACTAAAGAAACATTTACACTCAAAAGCTATAGTATAATAGAAACAAAATTAAAAAATAATGATGTACCTACTTATGTTTACAACACATCCTATACATTACCAATCTATTCATCCGAACCCAACAAATATTGGTTATACAATATGATAGGCAATGTCGCAGAATTAGTGCAGGAAGAAGGTATTGCAAAAGGTGGTAGCTTTTATCATTATTTAGACAGCTGTAAAATATCAGTTGATATTCCCTATACAGAACC